>JAFZGH010000249.1 GCA_017555465.1 Akkermansia sp.
GTTTCACCCAGGGTTATCACCGTGGAGCTGTTGACATTGAGGGTTTCAATATCGGTTGCACCGGCCAGGGTGATGCTTGTCTGGGTGGCTTGCGTGCCATCTTGAATCCGGGTGTCCAGCTCCTTGAGGGTCACCGTTCCACCAAAGGTTGTTCTGGTCATGCCAACCGTGGTCAGCTTGTAGCCGGCGCCGCTGATTCCCTTGGCAAAAGTCACCGTGTTGGTGTTGCCGCCGCCTTGCATCCAGATTTGGGAGTCCTCCACCAGGGTGACATTGCCGCCGAGATAGATATTGCCCGATGCTTCGCTTAAACGCATTGCCGCGTTTACTGCTCTTGCGCCCTCACCTTCAAAGGTTGATGCGCCAAGGTAAATGTCGTTGTCCAGATTAATGGCGCCTTTCTCCCATGTTTGCAGGAAGAGCTGCCCACTGCCGCCGACTATGATATCACCCGCGTTTCCGATGTTCGTGTAGGAAACCTGGTCGTATCCCAGGCCGCAATCCATTAAAATGGTTGCAGACTTTTGCTCGGCGGGGAAGTCGTGCACGTACAGGCTGTCGCTAACAGGCGCATAGATATCGGCCGTGGTGTATTCCTGGCTCCACCCGGCTTCGTTGGATATGGTGGTTTTACCATCGGCCTCGGTCACGGTCAGTGCCTGAGTGGTCATGATGCAGCAGGCGGCCAATACGGCTGTAAGCAGCATCTTCGGTAAATGTAATTTCATAGATTTTGGAGTGTACGTTGATGTTGAAATGAAACGGTGCCCGGTTTCTTCTCGCGCGTTGAAGATACAGTCCACCTACACCCTCCTGTATATAGCATTTCCTGTGCGATGTCTTTTCCTGTGCGATGTACAGCTCAAAATTCGGAAAAGCCTAAAAATCTTTCTGTTATATGGTGAGGGAATCGTTTATCCCTTCCGTAGGTAGTTCTCAATTTTAATGCAACGCGTTGATATTTAATTGTGTGGTTGCACATCGCACAGGAAATGCGATATACACATGGATGTTACCGTGGGTTTCCTGTTCCAACGCGCGAGGAAATGGCATCTGCGGTGGCTTAACTCAGAACTGATACTTACAATAGTTATGAAAAAGACAATAGTTACATTAATGATGCTTACGGGCGTGGCAACGGCAGAGTCCATTGGGTACAATGAGATGTCATCCACATTGCAGTCTGACATATCATATCGCCTGGATACGCTAAGCATAACATCCTCAACAGACAAATGGTGGGATGGGGATACAGGAACTTCTTTTACCGTTTCATTTGATATTTCAAATATTTCTGGTGTAAACGCCGGTGATTGTATAGTTTGTCTTTCAAGTGACCATCTGGTATGGAGCTATAGTGATGGCACGTTGCAGTTAACCTTGAATGAGAATGGCGATGTTGTCCTTCGGAATCATGCAGGTGGTCAGAAGTATTTTGATGGCATTGTTCGTGATATTAGCAAAGATCCAGAGAATTATGTCATGGGGGGAGAGAATGCAACACTGGGGTTGACTGCTGCGGGTAGTCTTACGACTGTAACAACCATAACTCTTGTTTCTGATTCTGAAGCAGGCACTTTCACGATGTACAATAATGGTGTGGAGGTAGCGAAACAGACAGGGTGGAATCCCGATTCTGGAATTAACGGTATGCAGTTAGGTAGGGTTTTCGGGGGTGGTGGAAAGAAGGTTTCCGGATCGGTTGATTTGAGTAATGTTTACGTTTGGAATCGTGCTCTTTCGTCCGATGAAGTCAAGGCTGTTGCAGGCATTCCCGAGCCCACCACGGCTACGCTTTCCCTGCTGGCGCTTGCAGGCCTCTGCGCACGTCGTCGCCGCGCCTGATGGCGCTTTGGCGTGCCAAGGCCGCAAGTAGGATGTAGAAAGTAGAATGTGTAAAAATTCCCTGCCGCGTTCCTTCCGGAGCGCGGCAGTTTGCATTGCGGAAATTGGAGCCCGCGGAACGGGTGACAGAGTGTGGCTGGGCGGGGACATGATTCCACGCGGCTTCGGGCAGTCGCCCCGCGTTGCGGGGTTTCCGGCTCTGCCCTGAGGGCTACGCCGTGACAGGCAATGAAATCCCGGGCTTGGAGCGCGGGATGGTGTTATTCTGCCTGCAGCAGAATAACACAGGATTGTTGAGGGCGGGTCCAGCGGATGGGGAGGCCGGTGGCCAGCAGTGCATCGCCGCCGAGGGTGGCGGTGTGCAACGGGCAGTGGTGGCCTGTGGTATCCGGCGCCAGCTCGGTGAGGGTGTAGCGGGCGGCGGGGTTGAGACCGCGCAGGGGAATGCGGGTCTGCTGGTCTGTGTAGACGCGCTGGGTGGTGTAGGCGAGCAGCAGGGCTTTGTTCGCGTGTGTGTAGAGCAGGGCGCAATCCGGTCCTTCGTATGGGGAGACGAGGCGGTGCAGCTCGCCCAGCTGGGTGATGGGTCGGAGTTCTTTTGCCAGGGAGACGCGGTCGCGGATTTCGTCCATTTCGGCATCGGAGAGGGCGCGGGGGTCGAGCTCCAGGCCGAGGCGGCCGGCGAGGGCTACATCGAATCGGAATTTGAGGGAGGTTTCGCGCCCGGTGTAGCAGTTGGGGCTGGCGGTCACGTGGCAGCCGATGGCGTTTGCGGGGAAGAAGTAGGAGGCGGCCCACTGCATGCGGAGACGGTCGCAGGCGTCTGTGTTGTCGGAGAGCCAGAATTCCTCGTGGAATGCGGCGGCGCCGCAGTCGAGCCTGCCGCCACCGGCAGAGCAGCATTGGAAGGTGACGCCGGGGAACTGGCGGCGCAGGTGGCGCATTTGCGCGTAGTAGCTGGCAATGTAGTCGAAATAGAGGTTGCCCTGCAGGTTTGCGGGCAGGTGGGTGGAGCCGGTATCGGTGATTTTGCGGTTGCAGTCCCACTTGATGTAGGAGATGCCGGGGTGGGCGGCCAGGGTGCGCTGCACGGGGGTGGCTATGCTGGTGGCGGGGTTGGTGAGGTCGAGCACGAGCTGGTGGCGCTCCTCGCGCGGGGTGATGCCGGGCAGCCGGATGGCCCATTCCGGGTGGGCGGTGTAGAGTTTGCTGCGTGGGCAGACCATTTCCGGTTCCATCCAGAGGCCGAAATCAATGCCGCAGCTGGCGGCAAAATCGGTGAGTCCGGTGAGGCCTCCGGGGAGTTTTTCGGTGTCGGGCTCCCAGTCTCCCAGGGAGGTGGTGTCGTCATCCCGCTTGCCGAACCAGCCGTCATCGAGCACAAAGAGCTCCACCCCGAGCTGTGCGGTGCGCTGCATCATGGCACGCAGCGTGGGGGTGTGCACATCGAAGTGCACGCCTTCCCAGCTGTTGAGCAGGGTGCGGCGGGTTTTCTGCCCATGTGGCAGCACATGGCGGCGCAGGTAGCGGTGCAGGCTGCGGCTGGCGTGTGCTGCGCCGCTGTGGCTGTACACGAGGATGGCGGCGGGCAGGGTGATGCTGCTGCCGCCGGGCAGGGTGTACGGGCTGTGGGCAAAGTGGTGGCCCATGCGCAGGTGCAGGTGGCCGTAGGGGGTGTGTTTGGCGGCAATGTCATAGTTGCCGCTCCAGGCCAGGGCTGCCAGCAGGCACGGTCGCCCGGTTTCCTGCGCCGGGCCGCCCAGGGAGAGGAGGATGCCGGGGGTGCCTTCCTGCGCGGTCTTGATGCCGGTGGTGGAGGCCACGCTCACGGTGCTGCCGCGTTCCACGCGCTGCTGGTGCATGTAGTTCTCTCCGCTCCAGCCGCCGCGGAAGGTGGTTAGGTGGTATTCAGCGGCGCGCAGGGGCAGGGCGGCAGAGTCTGCCTGCAGCAGGGTGATGCTGCCGCTGCCTTTGTTGGTGAGTGTGGGGATGAGGGTGAGTGTGTCTTCTTCCGGGTAGGGGGTGAGGAGGAGCTGCACCTCCAGCTCCGGGTGGCGCGGGTCTGCCAGGGTGAAGCGCATGCCGCCGCCGGCGGTTGGTTCGCTGTTGACCAGCTGAAGGTCGCAGCCCAGGGTGCCATCTGCATAGCGCAGGTGCAGCGCGTATTCGCCGGAATGGTTGCCCCACTGGCCGCGGGAGTCAAAATCGGTGGCGTAGAGCGGCCACTCTGCCGCGGGGGAGAGCAGGGCATCATCTGCCACGGCGAGGCGCGGGCCCAGGTAGCAGAACTGCAGTTTGCCCGCTTCTGTCACGCGCAGGCTCAGCTGGTTGTTTTCTGTAAAGAAGTGCATCATCCCAAATTATTCACTATGCACTATTCACTTGGCCCTTATTCCATGGTTCTGGCCTGGCGGCGGGCGGCGCGCAGGCGCTCTCGCTCGGCATGCGCCTTTTTGCCGATGGTGGAGTTGCGGTCGGCATCGCGCGCGGCTTCCAGCGCGGCAATGGCCTCCAGCAGTTTGGCTTCGGAGGCGGGGGTGTGGGCGCCGGTGTAGAGGGTGGTGTATTCCTGCAGCAGGAGGGGGTAGAGGCATTCGAAGCCGAGGCGCTGCTTATCTGCAGCGGTGGCCTGGGGATGCGCCATGAGGGCGCGGCAGGTGTTGAGGCATTTCTGCAGGGCTTCGCCCGCCAGCGGCTGGGTGAAGGCCATGCGCGCAAAGAGCAGGTATTGCTGCGCGGTGAAGTTGTGGCAGTCGGCCTGCGCAGCGCGGTCGGGGGCGCTGGCGGCGGCTTTGGCGGCTGCGAGGGTGGCGGGTGTCAGTTTATCGAGCGGCAGGGTGGTATAGGGGCCGCTGGCATCGCCGATGACGAGGCAGGGGAGTTCCTGCACCCCGGCTTTGAGGGCATTGGCGGCGTTGATGGCTTCTGCCAGAGTGGAGGCCTGCTCGCTGAGCACCACGTAGCGGCATTCGCTCTGGGGCTCTGCTGCGCGCAGGGGGGCGAGCAGGCGGGCCATGGCGGCGGAGTTGGTGCCGGGGCGGAAGTAGACGGTGTATTCCTCGGCCTGGGTGGTGAGGGTGCTGCAAAGGAGCAGGAGTGGCAGAAGGAGGCGGTTCATCATGCCTTGTAGTCCGCGGCGCGGGAGATGGTGATGCGTTTGAAGCGGGAGTCTGTTTCCTCGGACTGGGTGACGATGCCGGGGATGGTGGCGAGCTCGTTGTGCACCAGGCGGCGCTGGTAGGCATTGAGCTTTTCCATGAGCAACGGGGTGCCGGTCTTGAGCACGCGCTCGGCGCGGGAGCGGGCGCGGCGCAGCAGCTTGGCCTCTGCCCGGGCACGGTAGTTGTCGCAGTCCACGCGCACGCGGGGGGCATCCTCCCACTTGGCCTGCACGAGGCGGTTAATCATGTACTGGAGGTCATCGAGCCGGTCTCCTTCGTCGCCAATGAGGTAGCGGGCGTCTGCGCTGTCGATGAGCAGGGAAATGCCGTCCTCATATGGCTCGGTGCTCAGTGTGTACTGGAAACCCAGCGGGGTGAGCAGGGAGGTGGCGGCTTCGGTGGCCAGGGCGGTGAGCTTTTCTGTGGTGTCAGGCATGGAGCTTTTGGAATTACGAATTACGAATTACGAATTACGAATTACGAATTACGAATTACGAATTACGAATTACGAATTACGAATTACGAATTACGAATTACGAATTACGAATTACGAATTACGAATTACGAATTACGAATTACGAA
>JAFZGH010000250.1 GCA_017555465.1 Akkermansia sp.
GAAGAATCTGCAGAAACCTGAAAGCGGTAAAGCGGCCGTTCTTTCGTTTGGAGGGGAAGGAGGACGTGAGTTCCTGTTGGATGGAGTGCCGTTCCAGATCCGTTCGGGCGAGATTCATCCGCAGCGTGTGCCTCGCGAGCACTGGCAGCACCGCATCCGCGCTGCCAAGGCCATGGGGTTGAATACAATTGCTTTCTATGTGTTCTGGAATGCCATTGAACAGGAAGACTGCAGCTGGGATTTCAGCGGACGCAATGACATTGCAGCTTTTATTGATTTGTGCCAGAAGGAAGGCATGTGGGTATTATTCCGCCCCGGCCCCTATGTGTGCGGTGAGTGGGATCTGGGCGGTCTGCCTACCTACCTCATCAAGGATGAGGTGACCCCGCTGCGCTACACCGGCAACAAGCAGTTCATGAAAGCCCAGACCCGTTATCTGGAGAAAATGGCTGCTATTGCCATTCCCCGGCTCAGCAAGAACGGCGGCCCCATCCTTATGGTGCAGCTTGAAAACGAATACGGTAGCTACAAGAGCGAGCACGATGAACTCGCCTATATCGAATGGCTCAAGAAATTCTGGGAAAAGAAAGGGGCAGGGCCGTTCTATCTTTCTGAAGGCAGTGCACCGCACCACTTGCGCTTTGTGCCGCAGGGCGTGGCCGTGGGGCTGGACCCGGCAGACAATGCCTGGCAGATGCAGAATGCGCTGCGCATAGCACCCGGTGTACCTGTATTCAGCAGTGAAACGTACCCTGGCTGGCTGCGCCACTGGGGCGAGGGTAACTGGACTCCCACTCGTAATACGCTGAATTCGGTGCGCTGGTATATGAAGGATGGCGTGTCCTTCAACATCTTTGTGTTGCATGGCGGTACGAACTTCGGCCTCACTGCCGGTGCCAATACCAACCCGGATGGCTCCAAGTTCGAGCCTGACCTTACCAGCTATGATTACGGCTCACCCATTGGCGAGAACGGTAATCTGACGAAGGAATATTTCGAATATCGCGATATTATCAAATCTGCTCTGCCTGCCGGGGCTGATGTGCCGGAGCCTGTGCAGCCGGAAGCTATGGAGATTCCGGGATTCCGCCCAGAGATGGTATGCGATTTCCATGACCTGCGCGGTAAGCGCTTGAAGAAACGCTTTTTTGATACCCCGCCCACACTGGAAAGTCTAGGGCAGAATCAGGGCATCGGTATCTATACAACTCGCATCCCTTCCGGCCCTGCGGCCACGCTGCATTGCAAGGCTCATGACTTTGCTCAGGTATATATGGGCGAAGAATTTATCGGCACGCTGGATCGCCGCCAGAACCAGATTCAGATAGAGCTGCCTGCCCGCCAGAAAGAAACGACGCTCAAGATTGTGGTCGATACCTTCGGCCACGTGAACTTCTCAAAATTCATGGAAAAAGACCGCAAGGGTATCATCGGCTCCGTGAAATTGGGCGAGAAGGAGCTCAGGGGTTGGCGGGTGGAGCGAATTGACCTGAACAAGCCTCTGCCTGCACCCGTGCACAAGACTGGTCATATGCGCGGCCGGGAGAAAGGCGCTCTCTACCGTGCTGAAGTAGATCTGCAGAATCCCATTGATACTTTCCTCGATATGCGCGGTTGGCAGAAGGGCTATGTCTGGGTGAATGGTCATTTGCTGGGGCGATACTGGAATATCGGCCCGCAGGAGCGCCTTTACTGCCCCGGCGAATTCCTGAAAAACGGCAAGAATACCGTCGAAATTCTCGACCTTTTCATGGTGACCGAAACGCCTCCTGCCATCTTCGGCAAGCCTGAGCGCAACATGGAGGTGCACAAAGAGACCAAGAGCCTGAATAACCAGTGGTGATTTAAGAACTCTTCTCCTGTTTCACGCCCGCCGGAAGTTCCGGCGGGTATTTTGTTGCGTGCACGGCAAATCGTTGAAGGGGAGAATCAGCTTTGAGTGGCGATTACACGCGCCGTGCATGCCAACTCCTTTGCCAGCATAATTAAGGTGGCCTTTCACTACTCCGGCAGGCCTAGGTAGCGTTGTTCTTCTCGGATCTGGTGCAGGCCGGCCTGTACCAGGCGCAGCGCAACGCCCCAGGCGATGATGCCCAGCACCAGGAATCGCAGCAGGCCGAAGCCTGCGAGCCACTGAGTGTTCCACACCAGATGCAGCACCACGGGTATCAGGGCGATGCGCAGGAAACGGATGTCGGACAGAATGCTCCAGTCGATGCGCGGGTTGTTGATGTCGCGGTGGCCTTCGGTGATGCGCTGGTGGAGCACCAGCCAGTAGGCCCCGGCAGTGATGGCGGTCCACACGATGTGCCCGAAGGGGGTGATGAGCGCGCGTACCTGCATGACTGCGTCGGGGTCGAGCGCGGCATCGGCCTGGGCGGCGAGGGCAGCGCCCTGTGCGGGATTGATGGTGCTGACCACTTCTGCAGCGGCAGTGCTGCTGATGTAGCGCATCAGTTCGGTGAAGGTGTAGCCCGCGCTTTCAAAGGCGGCAAAGCCTGCCCCTACGCCAGCCCCCAGCAGTAGTCCGGTGAGTATGCGGCCATTGCGTCGGCTGCCTGCTATCAGAATGGCGGCCAGCAATTTGGCGGGTTCCTCAATGGGGCCTGCCACCCAGGGCCGCACTGCCGGACTGAATTCCATCAGCATCAGGGCAAAGATGAGCGCTATCAAACCACCATACAGCATGGCGCGTATCAACTCCAGAAAGGGGACTTCCCGTCGCACATTCAGCTCGAAGAACAGAACCGCCACGCAGAAAGGAATGGCAAAATTGCCCACAAAGATGAGTCCGGGAATCAGGTTCGGGTTCTCAAAAGTGTTGCAGGCCCAGTTGAAACCGAAATAGAGCACCAGACAGGCGGCCAGCAGACGCGCAAAAATCCACGGGCTGGGCCAGGAGCTGTTCACTGCATGCAGGGGCGGGGTGGTGCCATGTGTGCCGCAGCAGAAGACCTCCAGCACTTCTTCCCGGTTGTGGCGTCGGAAGACATCGGCAAAGAAATGCTTAAGCGAAAAGCCTCCGAGTCCTTTTAATCCGGTGATATCATCCAGTGCTGTGGCTTCGGCCTCGTTGAACGCTTCGTCCAGGTGGTAGATACGTTCGCTGCCTTTCTTGCGCAGCATGATATCATTGTTGATTAAATCCCGTCGCAGCATCTCACGCAGTTCCTTGAGACTATACGGCCCTTCTTCCTCTCCCTGGGGAAGCAGAATGTAGTAGATAATCTCCTGACGCTTGGTGGATGAAGGCATTCGCGCCATAGTACTCCCTTGCAATCAGTGTGTCAAGGGTTAACTTGGCTCTCTGTATTCCTTAGGGAAATCTGGGCGAGCCGTCCTCCTGGCGGTAGTTGATGTTCTGCGAATCAAACCAGGGGAAGTGGGTCTGGAGGCGGCGGGAGAAGTCTGCCGTATCCAGTCGATTCGGTGTGCCGTATCTCCAGGCGTGTTCGGCCAGGGCGCAAATGCGGGGCACGAGCATGAACTCCAGTTTCTTCATGTTGGGGATACACTCGCTCCACAGGTTGGCCTGCATGCCGATGACCTGGTTGCCGGGAACGGCGGTATCGAAGTTGAGCACGTGGGCGCAGTCGATGTTGTCGAAACCAGTGAGGCCTGTGTAGAATGAGTCTGCCGGGTTTTTTCCGTAGGGGAAGTTGAAGTAGAAAGCGTGAATGGGGCAGAGGATGAGCTGGTGGCCGCGTCTGGCGGCAATGCGGGCATGGTCCATCCCCCGCCAGGCCATGACCACGGCATCCTGCGGCAGCTGCGGAGCGCACATGATTTCATCCCAGCCGACCATGCGGCGGCCATGCTTGCGGAGCACCTGGGCGCAGAAGTGGGTGAAATGGTCCTGAATCTGGCTTTCGCGGGTGTAGCCGTGCTGCTTCATGAAAGCCTGGGCTGCAGGGCTGGTTTTCCACTGGTCGCGGGGCACTTCATCACCGCCAATGTGGATATAGGGAGCTTGCGGGAAGAGTTCGCATACTTCGGCCAGCACATCCTCAATGAACTGGAAGGTAAAGGCATTAGGCCCCATGACATGCGTGAACACGCCCCAGCCGGTCACCACTTCGGGGGAAAAGCCGGGGCAATCCTGATTGCCGAGCTGGGGGTAGGCCGCAACGGCCGCGCTGGCGTGGCCGGGAATTTCAATTTCGGGGATGACGGTGATGCCTCGGCTGTGGGCATATTCCACCACATCGTGGATTTCGTCCTGCGAGTAGAAGAACTCCACCGGCTTGCCATCTCGCTTTTCCTGGTTAATCCAGCACGCTGTTTCCTTGCGTTTGCTGCCGATTTCGGTGAGCCGGGGGTATTTCTTAATCTCGATACGCCAACCTTGGTCATCGCAGAGGTGCCAGTGCAGGCGGTTGAGCTTGTAGCGCGCCATGAGGTCAAGAATGCGCTTCGTATCCGCCACGCTGATGGGGTGGCGGCTGGGATCGAGCATGATGCCGCGGTGCTGTAGTGCCGGGGCGTCTTCCACCTGCATGGCGGGGAGCGTTCCGTTCTGCTCCGCCTGCGCTAGCGTTTGTGCTGCTGCGTGCAGGGCAAGGGGAGAGGCCACCCCAATGCTGATTTGCTGCCCGGTCACGCAGAGCGTGTAGGCTTCCGGGTTGCTGTGTTCAATCGTGTGCACGTTCAGCCCGCCCTCCATTTCCTCGGGGAGAATGGTGAAGCCAGCCGCCATGAGAGCCCGGATGGCGGCACGCCCCAGTTCACTGTGGCTGGTGGCAATATCCACGCGGATGCCGTCGTTCAGGGCAAATCCGGGGGCGTTTTCTGCCTGTTCGAGCTGCAGCGGCTGGGGAATGAGTGCTGCGCTGAGGGGGAGTACGAAGGAAGCGAGCGCCAGCGGAAGGAGGCGCAGGAGTGATGCGTATTTCATGAGAGGTAGCAGTTATGATTGCTCGTATTTTTCGATGGCATCCTTGATGAAGCCATAGGATAGCAGCGCTATGGCATCTTCGCGGGAAATACCGCGGGAGAGCAGGTAGAAGAGCTGTTCCTCATCAACCGGGGCGCTGGCGCTGCCGTGTGAGCAGCGTACTTTGTCTGCAAGGATTTCGAGACCGGGCAGGGAATTCACCGTGGCGTCCTCACTGAGCAGGAGGTTGCGGTTGCTCTGGTAGGCATCGGTGTTGTGCGCGCCGGGTGCCACGTAGATATTGCCGGCAAAGGTAGCCGTGGCGTTCCCATCCAGCACGTTCTTGTAAAGCAGGTTGCTGGTGGCACCGCCCACATGGTGAATCTGGCTGGTGTGCTGGTCGAGCACGCTGCTGCGCTGCTCATTGGCAGAGTATAGCTGGATATCCGACCCCGGGGCGTAGATTTCTGCCACTGTTTCCTCACGTGCCCAGCTGTGTGAATCGTGCTTGGTGAGCTGAATGACCTGGCCACCCATGTTCTGGATGTTGGTGATGCACATGTAGCGTTCCATGCTGGCGCTGTGGAGCATGAGTTTCAGCTTCGCTCCCTCGGCAACCTGAATGTTGCGAGTAGCAAACATGGAGGCATTGTCACCATTGCCC
This sequence comes from Akkermansia sp., assembly GCA_017555465.1. GTDB lineage: Bacteria > Verrucomicrobiota > Verrucomicrobiia > Verrucomicrobiales > Akkermansiaceae > Akkermansia. The sequence goes on from JAFZGH010000250.1 coordinate 5,538, forward strand.
TGGTGGATTTCGACCACCTCTGCTTTCACACCGGGTGCCACCATGATGAAGGTGGAGGGGGTGAATAAGCCGGAGCTGGTGTATTCAATACGGATGGGTTCCCTGGTGTCTTCTTCGATGTAGAGCGCATAGCCACTGCCGAAGCGCTTCAGGTGCATGCCGAGCAGGGCATCGGAGCCGATGGTGGGCATGAGCATCTCGGTCTGGCGAAGGTCGTCATCTTCTGCACTCACGGGAACGGCCGCTTCTCCAGCGTGCTGCACGGAGCATTCGCCCTGTGAGGGCGTATCACTCTGCAGCAATTCTGCCAAAGCCGTAGCATACTTATGCGGTCGGCCGAAGCGCCAGTCTTCGTTCAGCCGGTTGGGAATCTCTGCTTTGGCAAAGCGCTCTTCGCTTTCCTTGAGGGCGGCGGCCAGCTTCGCCTCTGCTTCGGCTTTGGCAAAGGCTTCTTCGATGCTCATGCTTTCGGGAAAA
>JAFZGH010000251.1 GCA_017555465.1 Akkermansia sp.
CGCGGCTTGAATCCCTGTTTCTTCTGTTGATAATCGCTCACGCGCGGGATTATACGCACGCGTGGGAGAAAAGTCAACATCAGGGCTTGATTCCCGTTAAAATTGTTACTACAATACCCCCGTGAACGTTTTTTCCACCTGCTGGAACAGCCGCCGCCACAAGGATGGCGGTGCCATCTGCGATGAAATCCGCGAACTGGGCTTCGAATACATCGAAGCCTCGCACGGGTTGAGCCTCAGCAAACTGCCGGGCATCATCAAAGCCGTGGACGGCGGGCGTATCAAAGTGGCAGGCGTGCACAATTTCTGCCCCGCCCCCATCGAAGTGCCCGGCGATGCACCTGATGCCTTCACCTTCACCTCGCACCGCCCGGAAACGCGGGAACGAGCCCTGCGGCTCACCCTCGAAACCCTCCAGGTGGCAGCCCGGCTCGAAGCCCGGTATGTGGTTCTGCACATGGGGAGCGTAGAGCTCATGCTGGCCTCCCGCCCCACGCGCGAACTGGAGCGCAAGCTGCGCCACGAATGGGTAGACAGCAAGGAATACGCCCGCCGCAAAGGTGAACTGGTGCGCCGCCGCAGCAGGCAGGCCCCGCTCTACTACGAACGCGCCCGCGAAACCCTGCACACCCTGGCCGAAAAAGCAAAGGAATACAACCTGGTGCTGGGAGTGGAGGGGCGCAGTCATTTTGAACAGATGCCGGGAGAATGGGAAATGCCCCGGCTCATGGCCGAATTTGCCGATAATCCGCACGTGATGTACTGGCACGATTTCGGCCACATCCAGCGCAAGCACAACCTCCTCCTGCTCAACCACGGCCAATACCTGCGCCGCCTGCGTCCCTACCTCTACGGAGCGCATGTGAACGATGTGGAATGGCCCAGCCGCGACCACCGCGCCCCCTTCCAGGGCGGCTGCGTCGACTTCGACCACCTGCTGCCGGCCTATTTCACCCGCAGCATGCCCCTCACCTGGGAGCTTTCCTCCTCCATCACCAAGGAGCAGATTGCCGAAGCCAAGCAGCGCTGGGATGAACTCGTGGCCACCCTGCCGGAATCATAATCTCACCCGCGCCCCGGCGCGGGTTTTCACTCAGGCGAAGCCTGTTTTCACTGTTCACTCGCGGCGCAGCCGCGTTTTCACCAGTGTATCCCTATATCCGCCATTTTCCGGACAGGTGTAGCGTAGGGAACGGCATCCGAGCGTTGCACGACCTGCTTCAAAAAGCATGTAAACTAATTTTTGCGATTGTAAACTTATTTACTTTACAATCGCATTTTTTTTGTTTACTTTATTGCAAAAATGGACTTTCACACCATAGAAAAGCGACTTAAATCCCTGCTCGGAGACAACGTAAAAATCACCGGGCTTCCCCATTCGCAGACGGCAGCGCTGCCCATGAGCCTGAGTCACCGATTCCAATATTACCAGGTTGAGCAAGACGCACGCAGTTTCATGCTGGCAGTTGAAAATAGCGTCTCAATACTTGGAAAGCTTACAGCCTACACGAAATTGAAAAACCGGCTGGAAAATATACTGAGAAAAGACCTCGTTTTCTACATGCCGCCGCTTCCTGCCAATATCAGATTCAGATACATGAAGGCCGGTCTGGCCTACGTCAGCGAGGACGGGAGCGCCAATCTTCCCGGAATCTTACGCATGAGCCTGAAAAAGGTGGCCCCCCCCCAGAAAGCCAGCAATAAACTCTCTCCATTAGCACAACTGATAATCCTGCGCCAGATTCTGAAAGGTGACATGGAAGGCAGAACGCAACTCGAAGCCAGCGGCATCCTTAATGTCAGCCGCATGGGGATAAGCAAAGCCATGCAGGAACTGAAACACTACCAATTGGGCAATTACTCCGGTTCCATCCATTTCTCCCTGCAAGGTGAGCTACTGTGGAAACAAGCATATCCGCTCATGAAAACGCCCGTACATGCACAACATTTTATACAAGGAGCACCCGATAAACAATACATGTTGATATCCGGAGAAAGCGCACTTGCCCGGCAATCGCTTCTTATGGAAACCGGGTTACCCACCGTAGCCATAGGTAGGAAACAATACGCTGAGCTCGTAAAAGAAAGGCAATTCATCTCCGGACCAGATGAAGAAGATGCTGATTTCGTTCTCCAAATCTGGAATTACCCCCCGTCTCTGCTTGTTCATCCGGAAAGCAGGTATGTGGATTCGCTTTCGCTGATTCTGAGCCTGGCAGACTCTAGTGACGAGCGAGTCCTCCAGGAATTGAATCAATTACAACTTCCCTGGAAATGAGCATACTCCCCGGCATAAGGCACTTTGCAGAACATTTCTCTGCATTCTCGAATCAATATGTTCTCATAGGAGGGGCAGCATGCCATGTGTGGTATGCGGACGAAGAGCCAGCATTCCGCGCAACCCAGGATATGGATATCGTACTGGTTCTGGAACAATTGGATGACGATTTTGTCCATGCTTTCAAGCAATATCTGCTGGCGAACGGATACCAGCAATGGGAACGGCATCTCATCAACCAAGCAGATTCCCACAAAAAGGTGATGTATCGTTTTATCAAGCCTGCAAACTCCCAGGCCCCTGCACAGCTGGAGTTGTTAAGCAGAAAGGGTAACATCGCTTCTCTGGATGCAGAATGCCACACAGCTCCGGTGAAGGCTGGTGAGGAGTATACAGGATTGTCATGCATCGTGCTGGATGATGCATACTATCATTTCCTCATCAGCCAGGCACGCGATAAGGAAAAGCTCTCCATTCTTTCAATCCCTGCACTTATCCTTCTCAAAATTAAAGCATATCTCAACCTTCGGGAACAATACAATCCAGACAAGCCGCATGGTTCAGATGGAGGAAAGCGCAATATCCGCAAGCATCGGAATGATGTTTTCTTCATGCTTTTCTCATTAGAAGGAGACATCACCTGCGCGTTATCCGAAACGCTTATGAGCGATGTTCAACTCTTTATTGATTTCATTAACGCAGATGAAACAGCCTGGCAAGGCGTGTTGACTCACCTGAAACATCAATACGGGGAAACTTCCCTCCAAGGCATATCACGCACCAGCATACTTGCACGCCTGAAAGAAATCTTTCAACTTCTCTGAACAAGCCTAGCGGCTGTAGGTGCGCAGCAGGGCCACGGCATCGGCCGCAAGGCGGCGGATGGCGGCCTCTCGGTTGGAGATGGATGGGAGCCCCCAGAGGGTGAAATCATTGTGCGCCACGATGTTGAAGTACATGCCGCGCAGGGAGGTGAGGAACCAGAGCCAGTCCCCGCGCTGCATGGAGGGGAAGTGGGCGCGGATGGCATCCTGCCATTCCTGGAGGGCGTAGGAATAGTGGGATTCATACACATCGCGGGTGAGCGCCGGGTCTTCATAGCCCATCTTGTTCAGAAAGCAGAGGACTTCCTCACCGGATGCCACGGCAGCATCCTGCCAGGCAACAATGGGAGCCAGCAGCCAGGAGCCGATGATTTCTTCCGGTGAACCAGACTCGCGCGCCTCTTCCAGTGCAGCGAGGCAGACCTCATTGTACTGGGTGGAAACATACGCCAGCGTGTCGCGGTACAAATCAGCCTTGTGCCCGAAGTGGTAGCGGATCAGCCCTATATTGACCCCGGCGGCGTTGGCAATATCGCGCACGGCCGCGCCCTCATACCCAAGGCGGGTGAACTGCTGCACAGCAGCGCGCATAATCTGCGCCTTGGTATCATCAGACTTACTCATACCGTCTGGCGAGATTTGCGTTTCTTCTTTTTGCGGTTTTCTTTTTCCTCCTGCTGCTTCAGCACGTAATCACGATCCTCCTTGCAGAAGCGGCGCAGCAGAGTCTTGGTGATTTTACCGCCGTATTCCTTCAGGTAAACCATCTGGTGTTCCTCATCATACCGC
>JAFZGH010000252.1 GCA_017555465.1 Akkermansia sp.
ATATAAAAGGAGCTGATATCACCACCAGTTTATGCGCAATTGTATCTATCGGGGTGGTCCTCCACCTTAATCATGCGCCCTTCCAAAAAGAACCCGCTGCTCAGGAAATTCCCAGAGCAGCGGATTGAAGTTTTGCTATATTGAATAATGGGAGCATCGTTTTTCCAGCCTGTTTGCCAACCATTTCCATTATTGTTTCCGTCTACATGCCGGTAGTTCAAACCAGTTCCACTTGCATTCAATGCGGAAGCAGAACCAAGAATGCTGCAAGCAGGGGTGGAAGACAGCGATGTAGCGTTTTCTTCGATACGCATTTGGACTAGTCGTGAAATTCAAATGCCTTCATGGAAAAATCCTGCTTGCGGTGCTCCGTCTGTTGTGGTAGAGTAAGGAACAATGCAAAACGAACAGCTTTCTCTAGAATGGAAACAACTGGCAGACTTGCCGGATGTTGAGGGCTTCGCGGGTTCATATGCCGGCGTGAGTAATGGCGCGCTTATTGTGTGCGGTGGTGCCAATTTCCCGGAAAAACCGCTCTGGGAGGGCGGTCCGAAGCGTTGGACAGATCGCATTTATGTGCTGCCCATAGGTGAACCGGGCTGGAAGGATGCCACCCCGCTGCCCAAGCCGCTGGGGTATGGCGCTACAGCTACTCTGCCGCAGGGTGTGATGCTGATTGGCGGCAGCAATGCTGAGGGCGCTGTGGCCGATTGCTATATGCTCAGCTGGGATGGCAGCGATGTGTGCTGCAAGGCGGTGGCTCCGCTGCCCACGACGCTGACCGGCCATGCTGCTGCCGTGATGGGCGGCAAGGTTTATGTGCAGGGCGGTTCGGTGGCTCCCGGTGAGCAGGATGCCGAGGCCCGCATGTGGGTGTATGACCCCGAAACTGATACCTGGAGCGAGGGCGAGCCGATGCCCTGCCGCGGGCGTTTCCTGCAGCAGATGGCCACTATCGGCCACACGATTTATGTGCTGGGCGGTATCGGCTTGCAGCCTGGCGAGGAGGGGCGCATGGCCCGTGAGATGCTGACGGATGCCTGGAGCTGGAGTGCAGAAACAGGCTGGCGCCGCCTGGCCCACCTGCCGCACTACTGCGGTGCTGCCCCCACCCCGGCCCCGGTGATTGGTGGCCGCATTTACCTGCTGGGCGGCGATGATGCCACGGTGAAGGGCTTTACGCCGCAGAATCACCCCGGTTTCCACAACCAGAGCCTTTGCTATTGCCCCGGCAGCGATACCTGGTATGATGCCGGTGAAATTGCTGTGGCGCGTGCCGTGCTGCCCTGCGCTGTGTGGAATGGCATGGCGGTGATTGTGAATGGCGAACAGCGCCCCGGCAAGCGCTCCAACCAGGTCTGGGGAGCTAAACTGTAAGGAGGTTTTGTTATGCTGAAAAATCTCTTCATTCTGGCGGCAGTTGCCGCGCTTCCGCTGGCAGCCCAGTGCTGCAGCGGCTGCGCGCAGCATGTGCCGCCCACCCAGGTGGTGGCCACGCCGCAGGCCGAAAGTCCGCGCATTGCTGATAAGGTGGGTCGCGCCGGTATGGTGGCCAGCGCTGTGCGCACGGCAGATGGTCTGCGTATCATTGCCATAGGTGGTGCTAATTTTCCGAATGCCAAGCCGGGTGCCAAGACCCCGGCCGAGCGCGGTGCCAAGGTGTTCTACGATGAAATCCTGAGCATCAATCCGCTGGATGGCGATTGCAGCGTGCTTGCCCGCCTGCCGTACCCCATCGGCTATGCGGCGCATACCTCCAAGGGTTATAATATGGTGATTGCCGGTGGCTGCAATATGGAAGGCCACGTGGACACCGTGACCCGCATTGCGGCAGATGGCAGCAGTGAAACGCTGCCGGCTCTTCCTGTCACTACGGCCTATCCTGCCTTTGTACAGGTGGAGGATAAGCTCTACGTATTCGGCGGCCAGGAGAAGGCTGAATCTGTGACCTGCCTGAGCCGCAGCTTTGTGCTTGATTTGAAGAACCCCGCGGCCGGCTGGCAGGAGCTTGCTCCCATGCCGGGCGAAGGCCGCATGCTGGCCGCCGCCGGTGCCTGGGTGGATGGCCGCATTTATGTGGCA
>JAFZGH010000253.1 GCA_017555465.1 Akkermansia sp.
GCTGCCGCTACCCCCGAGGTGCTGGCCGCCCACCCCGACTTCATGCAGGGTGAATCCGTGGCTCCCGGCATGCAGCTCATCGTGACCTACACGCAGGGTCAGGACAGCATGCAGAACGTGGCTGAGGTTCGCGCTGACGGCGCCGCCGATGGTGCTTCCATCACCATCGCCAAGAGCACCGCTCTTGCCCCCACCTTCATGGATGACATCTGCTTCTGGTCCACCCCGCTGCCTGAAGGCGCTGTGAAGGAAGTGACCATCACCAAGGCCGAAATCGGCATGAAGCCCAACGCCGTGACCGGCTGGATCGTGGCTGGCTTCTTCGTGGTGTTCATCGCCTTCTATGCAGCAGGCCCCGGCGTGTGCGTATGGCTGGCTCTCTCCGAGCTCATGCCCAACCGCATCCGTGCCAACGGCATGGCCATTGCACTGCTCATCAACCAGGGTGTTTCCACCACCATCGCAGGCACCTTCCTGCCCTGGGTGGGCAACTCCGGCTACTCCACGGTATTCTTCTGGCTGGCTGGCTTCACGGTAATCTACTTCATTACCGCCGCCTTCTTCATGCCTGAAACCAAGGGCCGCACCCTCGAAGAAATCGAGCAGTACTTCAAGACGGGCAAGATGCCCGAAAAGAACTAATCCACCAATTAGTCTAACCGCCTTTTTCACCGGCTCCCCCACACGCCATTCCGGGGGAGCCGGATTTTTTTGCATTGTAGAAGATGACGCCGACCCAGCCGACCTCCCCATTCAAATAAAAAAACGCACAAGGCGTCCCTGGAGGGAACGACTTGTGCGGCATGGATGACAACTACCAGACGCCCGGCAGGATTATGCCTTTTTGCGTTTTTTCTTGGGCGGGCGACCTCCCTTGCTTTCAGGCTTGGGGAACATGGAGGCATAAGTCAAGAGCTCATCTTCCATGGGTGGCACAATACTGCCGCCTTTCTCGCGCAGCTGACGCGAGAACAGACGCATAGCGGCCAGTAACACACTGTTTCGGCTGCGCTTGTAATGGTCTGCCGTGCCATCAATCATCTGCAGCAAATCAACAGGGCAACGAAATGTAACGATTCTGCTCATATGTTTTTGTATGTATACGTGTGGGAAAAATTCAGGAATGGTGGCCGCAGCAGCAATCGCCATGGCCGTGCTCAGCCCCACAGTTGCATTCATGCTCACCGCATGTGCAATCCGGCTTACCGCAGCCACAGGCGTGCCCCTCCTCAGGCTCGTAATCTGCATCTTCAATTTCAGGAGGAAGGGGAACATCGTCATCCGGGTGATACGGAGGCTCCAGGCGGGCAGCCAGCGTGGGAGTAGCCGCCACCTCTGCCGCGAAACGGCCATGCAGGTTTCGTGTACGAAGGTCAGCCCCGGCTGCCAGCAGCTGGTCGACAATCCCCTCGTATCCATAATAGGCCGCCAGATGCAGCGGCGGCTGTCCGTATGCGTTGCGGGCATTCACATCTGCTCCGGCCGCCAGCAGCAGAGCAATCAAGGCTGCATCCGGCTCCACACCTACGCTTGCCAGGTCGGGAGCAAGATCCACCTCATCCTGCAGCAACAGAGTAGCCGCGCGGCTGAGCGTTTCCAGGCTCTCGCCATTCATGAGGGCGTCCAGAAACTCCTGCACCGGCTCATCAAAATCGTCCGGGTCGAGATCTGCAGCCATCTCGCGCAAATCCTCCGGGAGCACACGGGGTTTCTCATCCTCCTCCAGAGTCACGCTATTCCATTGCAAATCGCTCATGTCCCCAATATACAGCAAAATAAGCCGGGTTTCCAGCATAATGTCACAAATATAACGCGTGAAACACTTTATACTTTACTTAAAACCATAAAAGTGTAGCATGGATACATGGCCAAACGCACAGTCAGAAAATCCACTGTCTCACGTAAGCCCCAGCAATCCGGCAAGGGAGGGTGGATTGTCACTCTTCTGCTCATTGCGCTGGGAGGAGGCGGATACTACGGCTACGACCTTTACCAGCAGAAAGAAAACGAGCGCAAGGCCGAAGAAGCCGCGCGCAGGGCCCGGTTGGAAGCAGACAAACGTCTGGCAGAGGAAATGGCCCGACTCGCCGCAGAAAAAGCAGAGAAAGAACGCCTGGCCGCCGAGCAGGCAGAGCGTGAACGGCTTGCCGCCGAAGAAGAAGCCCGCCGCCGCGCGGCTGAAGAAGAAGCCGAACGCCGCCGCAGATTAAAAGAGTCACAGAAAGAAGACACAACGCCTGAGCCAGAGCCCACCCCGGAAGAACCGGAACCACAGCCGCAGCCGCAACCGACAGCATACGACGGCGAACTTTCCATGCACGGTGCTGCAGCTAGCAGCATCAGCGCCCGCAAACAGTTTGACACCATGGTGGATAATCTGCTGGACAAGCACGACTTCGATAATTTTGAACGTTCCATGAGCGAGAAAATCAAGGAAAGTGTCCAGGCATATACCGGCAACGGAAAGCTCAACTACGCTCAATACAAGAACAACCGCAACCTGATGCAGGCTGTTGACCTCTGCCTGCTGATTCGCCTGGCAGGGCAGAAAGAACTGACCGCCCTGGCTAAAGCGGAAGGCGACGAGAACGACAATAACGGCGCAGATTTCCTGCGCTGGGCGCTGCGGGACAAGAGCAGACCCCTGCACCTCTTCATGCAGAATTACCTGATGCAGGGAGGCCGAGACGAAAACGCAGCCCACTCCATCAATCTCTTCTACGAAATCTGGAAGGATTTGAAAGGAAAAGACCGGGATAAGTACCTCAACCTGGCCATAGCAGGCTCGCTGATGAGCCCGGCCGTGTGCGAATCCAGAGGCTTGTACCGTGATACAAATGTGCCCATGCTCACCGTGCCGGAGGTATGCGCCTACCTGCGCGAAATGGATTCCAAACGCAAACTGGTGACCGACATCAAGAAGCTGAGCATTTCCCAGCTCATATACGTGGTGGATGTTCGCCTGCCGCAGTCAGAATTTGACTGGGCGGCGGAGCACGTCAATTACACCCAGGCCAACTGGGGTGCGGCCTATAATTCCATCAGATACTTGATGGAGCGAGCTGCAAACAATAAGGACCCCTACGATAAATACTCATTTGAGGAAATCCGCGAAGAAGGCGGCGTTTGCCGTGACCAAGGCTATTTCTCCTGCAACACGGGTAAATGCCGGGGTGTACCCGCCGTTTATATTGTAGGTGACGGCGACCGCGGCCCGCACGCCTGGATGGTCAACCTGACCGATGCCACAACCTGGGTACAGACCAACTCCTACGGCTACAACAGCGGCCGATTTACCAACCCCTGCTCCGGGCGTTCGCAGCACGAATCTGTACTGCTGAACAAAGACGGCAAGACAACCGATGCCAAAATGGTACCGGCAGCAGATGCCATGATTCTGGCCGATTATCTGGTTCGCATCGGCTGTGTTACCGAAGCCCAGAGCTCGGCGCGTTACGTAACCAACGCTTTCCCGAATGAAACGGCATCCTGGGCGCACTACATCAAGATACTGGGGCACGATGAGGAACACATGCCGCCCGTGGCCACCTGGCGCAAAATTGACACAGACCTCATCCGCCTGAGCAAGAAGAACTCCGAACTGCTCGACCTCGCCGCTGAGGTAGAGGACAAATACCTGCTGGCTGGTAAGAACGCCGCCAGCAAGCAGATGGCTATGCGCCGCTCGATGAGCCAGCTGAGTAAACGTGGCGGTGACGACCGTGCCGACCTCGTCGTGGATGCGGTCAGACGCCAGGCCGAAACCTATAAAGAAGCCAACAACATGGCCGGGCTTGCCAACCTGTACCGCAAGCAACTCAAAAAATACACCAAGCGCGGCGATATTTTCGGCCAGTTACTCTCCCAATACATGGACATTCTGGGAGAGGACGCTTCCCCCCGTGCCTGGAGCACCCTGGCCAAAGACGCCGAAAAGCTTTACGACAAACATGTGCAGTCCAGCGGTGGAGATTTCTTCAAATTGAAGAAAGAAGTAGAAATCCAGAAGACAATCGCCACTGCATGGGAAAAAGCCGGCAATGAACGCAAGGCAGAAAAGCTCAACACGATAGCCGATGAACGCCTGCGCAAAGCTAAGGAACAACACCAGGGCGAAGATGAATAATCCGGCATAAAGCCCCCCCTCCTCATGAAAAACACCCCGGTTGCCGCTGGCAACCGGGGTGTTTTTCTAATCACGCCCTTGTGGGCATCAATACTTGTAGTCTACGTAGAACTGGAACTGGCCATCGTCATCCGCGCAGTTTGCGCTCTTGAACGGGATAGCGTAGTCCACAGCCAGCGGCCCCATGGGCAGGTTGATGCGCAGGCCGATACCATAATCTGCAGCCAGCTCATTGGGCGCAAAGTCGAAACTGTCCTCATGCACAAAGCCCACGTCTACAAACATGGCAAAGCGGATGGATTCCACCACCGGCAGAGTCAATTCAAACTGCACATAAGCAGAAGAGTTGCCGCCCATGGTCTCATCACCGGACAAAGCCTCGTCAATCATGCCCACATCACGGTAGCGGAAGCCGCGCAGGTTGGCCGGGCCGCCCAGATAACAACGCTCAAAGATAGGCACTTTATCTCCGGAAACGGCATCCACGGTTTCCAAACCGAAGTTGACACTGAAGATGGAATCCCAGAACGAATTATAGTAATACGAACCGCTCACACCCACGCTGTATGTCTGCTCGGTGCTGCCAGGGCCGCTGTAACCCAGGTGAGTTTCCAGGTGGCCACCCTTTCGCGGAGTAACCATGGAATCGCGGGAATCATATTCACAGCTCACACGGAAGTGACTGCGGGTATAATCGCCTTTCTGCTCCTGGAAGAAGAGGGGAGCGCCGCGCAGGGTATCAATACCGTACTGCTCCAGGCGGTATTCAAACTTCACGGAAGTGAGATCCGTTACAGCCTTGCGCAGCGATACGGCCCAGCCGTAGTTCTCCTGCTCGTAATAATCACTCATGTAGGAGGAATTGGAGAAGAACAGCTCGTTACCCAGTGCCAGCTTCTGGTCGAGGAACCAAGGTTCAAGCAGATAGATGGATGCGCTCGTATACTCCGTACCCAGCTTGGCACTCACCGTCAGGCGCTGGCCGCCACCCACGAAAGTACCGCCGTTCACAAAGCCGCGGATATCGAAGTTGGACTGAGTAATCGTCGTGTAGAGGTACACATTCTCAACCGTGGAGAATGCCACACCCAGAGTCAGGCTGCCGGTCATCTTCTCGTGCACATTCACGTTGATATCGCGGTAACCGCTGGTGGTGGAAAGCCCCTGAGACACCTCTACCTGGTCAAAGTAGTTCAGGTTATCCAGACGCTTCTTGGCTGTCTCCAGGTCCACCGAGTTCAGGTTTTCACCCGGTTTGAGGGGAAGCTCGCGCAGAATCACATGCTGGCGGGTCTTGGTATTGCCACGCACATTGATGCGACCCACCTTGTATTGTTCGCCCTCGGTCACATCATAACGGATATCCACCAGATGCGTTCCATCCGCCGCCACGCCTGCTTCGTTAATGTCAGGGCGCACATCGGCATCTGCATACCCCTTGGCCCCGTAGTAACGACGAATCATCGTCACATCGTCAGATACCTTCTGGAGTGAATAAATATCGCCATTGAGCATGCTCAGGCCTGGTTCCAGTTCTGCCTGGGTATAGGCTTTGAGCGGCCCGAAGCTGACATTGCGCACCATGTAGCGGGGACCTTCCTCCACCGTCACCTTGAGGTGGAGTCTCTGGCGGCCCTCTTCATTGCCACTGGCCTTGTATTCCACATTGGCCAGACGGGCACGCAGGTAACCATAGTTGCGGTAGTGCTTCACCACGGCCTCCAAATCATCTTCAACCTGTTCGCGGTCAACGCGACCAGACTTGGTAAACCAGGTAAAGAGGCCGCGCTCCTTGGTCTGCATCAGCTGGCGCAGCTGTTCATCATCAAAGGCCGTATTACCCTCGAACTCAATGGTGTTCATGCTCACCTCGCGCCCTTCGGTGATTTCAAACACCACATCCTTATAAGCTTTGTTCGCAGTGGCATTTGCTTTCCAGCTCACCTGGGTATCGGGATACCCGGCTTCCTGATACGCCTTGATGATGTTGGCGCGGGCGGCAGCCAGCGTCGTATCGCTCAACACAGCACCAGGCTGTAGCTTGCTGGTTTCCCGCAGGTCGTCATCATCAAATTCCTCATTCCCGGTAAAGCCCACACCGGCAAGTACACTGCTGGCACGCACATTGAAAACTACCTTCACAGCATCGCCGCTCGGCTGCACCGATACCGTGGCATCCGGGTCCACCAGGCTGCGCTCAATCAGGCGCTCCAGATCCGCATTCACGCGCACCGAGGAATACTCGCCCCCGGCACGTGTCTGCACCACATCCAACAAACGCTGGTCAGGCAACACCTTATCGCCCGTGTAACGGAATTCCACCCCGGCCACGCGCTTACCATCAAAAGCGGCATCATTTTGAAAAAGCCCGGTAGCAGGCCCCAGCTCGCGCATCACATCGGCCTCATTCAGCAGACGAGTATCGGAAGCGGCAGAAACCAATTTGGTTTCCAACTGTTGCGGAGCTGTTTCCGCAGCAGCCTGTCTGCGCGTTACAACTTCCTCAAAAGCATCCCCCTGCTCCGGGGCAGGGGTCACATCCTCCTTGGCAGCCTGCTGGTCCATCATCATCGCATCCAGGAACGGGTCTCCTGTTGATTCCTGACCATAAGCCGGGGCTGCCATTGTCAGAGCCAGCGCTGTCAGCGTGGCACTCCAGTGCATCTTGGGCTTGTTCATGGTAGCCATCCTATACTTGGCTCTACGTTTCGTCAAGAATTTATTAGAGCATCACGAAATAATATCGCGCGCGTTAAGTACACTTTTTGAAATCTCCCATCCAAATTTGGCTTGCCTTTCCACCGAAATACGCTATGCTAGTGCGAGCGGGGCAGTGCTATACCCCCGTGTGTACCATTATGGCCAGCGATAACCTTCAGGAACTTGAGACAAATTTCATGTGCGACCCGGACGCAGACGGCGGTTTCGTCTACACCACCGTGGAAGCCGCAATCAACTGGATGCACAAATACTCCATGTGGCCGATGCCCATGGGCACATCCTGCTGCGCCATTGAATACATGGCCGCCTCCTGCTCCCGTTATGACATCTCCCGATTCGGTGCGGAAGTGAACCGCTATGCCCCCCGCCAGGCCGACTTCATGTTCATCTGCGGCACCATCACCTACAAGATGGCCGCTCTGGTGCGCCGCATCTGGGACCAGATGCCCGCCCCGAAATGGTGCATTGCCTGCGGCGCCTGCGCCTGCACTGGCGGCATGTTCCGCAGCTATTCCGTGCTGCAAGGTGTGGATAAGATTGTGCCCGTGGATGTCTACATCTCCGGTTGTCCTCCCCGCCCGGAGGCACTGCTGCAAGGTCTCATCACCCTGCAGGATAAGATTATGGCTACCGACCACCCGCTCAAGGGCTTCTTCAAGGAACACGACCTGCGCCAGGCTCAGAACGCCCACACCATCCCCTCCGGCATCATCACCCAGGACTAATCCCAGGCCCCCGTTTTCACGACTATGTCCGACACCAATCTTTCCGTTCTCCAGAAAGCCGCTGCAGATAAAATCTGCGCTCGTTTTCCGCAGATTAGCGCCAAGGAATTCCGCGGCGATTACACGCTGACCGTCGCCCCGGAGATTCTGGAGCAAGCCATGCGATATGCCAAAGACTCCTGCGGCTTTGACATGCTGGTATGCGTTTCCTCCGTCGATCATCTGGGCGAGGAACCGCGTTTCGAGGTCAACTACACCATCACCCAGGCCGAAACCGGCGCCAACCTGCTGGTACGCACCCCGGTGAGCGAGGCCGAAAATGCCGTGCCGAGCATGGTGCCGGTGTGGCGCTCTGCCAACTGGCTGGAGCGCGAGCAGTACGACCTGATGGGCATTGAGTTCACCGGGCATCCGGATTTGCGCCGCATCATGATGTGGGAGGGCTACCCCTACCACCCGCTGCGCAAGGATTTCCCCGTGGCAGGTAAGGACTTTGAACAGGCCGGTGTCGCCTTTACCCAGAAAGCCCCCACGGGCGGCGCTCCGTTCATCACGACGCCGGGTGTCAAGACCGCCGGCGAACGCGAACCGCGCTCCCGCGGCTGATAACCGCCCCCATGCGGATTTTCAACAGCATCATTTTCTGTCTGGCTGCAGCCCTGCCCCTTCTGGTGGCAAGCTGCAGCCATTCTGACCCTCGCACCCAGGCTCTCATTGATTTGAGAGACGATGTAGAAGACGAGCTGGAAAACCTGAACCCGGGAGACTGGATTATCATCGGTCCTACAGAAGCCATGAAACAGGCGGTTTCTCTGCCAGCAACAGAGCAGGTTTCTGTCATGGCCGCAAGTGTGAATGTGCTGCGCGAAACGCTCGACCTCATGGAAAGCGAGGAACGGCTGAGCCCCAGGATATGGGTCTGCCGGGAGCTGGAAGCTCCGTCCAACCGCCAAAAACCCGGCAACATCCGTCTGCGCAAAAACCTTCGGGAACTACTCAGCGGTCGCACCCATTTCTCCGTGGAAGAGAGAGTCATAACCATGCAGCTGGGTATGCTTCGGCATCCACAGCAGATTCTCTTCATCCAGACCGATACCACACTGCCTCACAGCAGCATCGGCATCGAACTGGATTATGCCGGCAGCTCCGCTACCCCGCTGAAACAAACACAACAGAAAACACCTTATCACCATGCCGACCTTAAGCCCTGACCAGGACCCCGTCGCACGCGCCCAAGCCTGGGTGGGCGATGCCGTGCTGGCGCTCTACGTGCGCGAGTGGATTCTCTCCTTCAAAGGTGAGATTGACGGTGCACTCTTCATCGAATTCACCAGCAACAATTTCCTGCGCCTCACCGGCAATGCCACCGGCGTGGAAGCCCAGATAGGCCGCATCTACAAGGCCGAGGGTCTGGCCGCCGCCAACGCCTGGATTGAGGAAAACCTGCGTCCCCGCATGGAACAGCGCCTGCACAAGCTGCGCTCCATTCACCCCCACCACCGCAAATAATCCCCCACCATGAAACTCGTCAGCTGGAATGTGAACGGTATCCGCGCCACCCTGGGTAAAGGACTGGCAGAGCAGATGGACACCCTGCAGCCGGATATCCTCTGCCTGCAGGAAGTCAAGGCCCGCCCGGAGCAGGTCAGCGACCTCTGGCTGGCTTCCTGGCCGCACAGCCTCTGGAACCCCGCGCAGAAGGCCGGGTACTCCGGCGTGCTCATCCTCAGCCGCGTAGCACCGCTTTCCACCTCGCTGGGCATAGGCTGCCCGGAGCACGATACCGAAGGCCGCGTGGCCACCATGGAGTTCGAGGATTTCTACCTGGTGAACTGCTACACCCCCAACTCCCAGAATGAACTGGCCCGCCTGCCCTACCGCCAGGAATGGGATGCAGCCTTCCGCGCCTATGTGGCAGGTCTGGCAGAGAAGAAGCCGGTCATCTTCTGCGGCGATCTGAATGTGGCGCATGAGGAAATCGACCTTGCCCGCCCGGCTGCCAACCACTTTTCCGCCGGCTTCTCCGATGAAGAACGAGCCGGGTTCACCACCCTGCTGCAAGCCGGCTTTGCCGATACGTTCCGCACCCTGCACCCGGATGCCCGCGACGCCTACTCCTGGTGGAGCTTCCGCGGCGGCGCCCGAGCCCGGAACGTCGGCTGGCGCATCGACTACTTCTGCGTGTCGCAAAGCATGCTGCCCCGCGTGCAGAGCGCCGAAATCCACCCCGACATCACCGGCTCCGACCACTGTCCTGTTTCCATCACCTTGAACTGATACTCAAATTATGAAACCCCTTACCAAACTGGGAGAAAAAGCACTCGAAAACGGCTCCGTATGGGAGCTCTGGGAGCGCGATGGCGTGCTCACACTCCAGCTCGACGGCATGCCCTGCGCCAATTCCTTCACCTACGGCAGCGAAGAAGCCATGGCGGAGCTCGCCACCTCGCCCATCACCCGCGCCGGGCAGCCCTGCATCATGATTGCCGGCCTGGGTCTGGGCTATGGTCTGGCCAAGGCCATGGAATGCCTCCCCAAGGAAAAAGCCCGTTTCATCGTGGCAGAACCGGTGGCCGAAATCGTGAAATGGAACCGCGAATTCAGCGAAAACAAAGCCTTGTTTGATGACAAGCGCGTTTCCACCGAACCCGCCAGCGCTGCAGAGCTCTGCCGCAAGCGCACCGGCTCGCTGCATGCCATCCTGCTGCGCAGCGCCCACACCCGCTGCGAAATGACACTGGGCGATGCCCAGGCCTATTTCAACGCCCTCAAGGGCGGCAGCCTGCTGGCCATCAATCTCTCCAAGGCAGACAAGCGCCTGGAAGCCACCCTGCGCCGCGCCGGATTCGAGGTCAGCACCACGTTGGTGCCCGCCTCCTCCAAGGGCAAGCAGCTGCGTCTGCACACGCTGGTACTGGCACGCCGTGGCCGCTTTGTTCCCTTCGCTGAACGCTGATTCTCGTTTTCCCGTCACCACGCCCCATGCTCACGCCTTTTTTCACCCGGCGCACGCCCACCCTGGAGGAGATTGAAGCCCAGCGGCTCAATCGCAACCGGGGCATTCGCGGCATGCTCAAGGTGGCGGGCATCATCGTGCTGGTGCTGGTGGCATTCCTGGCCTCCATGCTGCTGCTCACTCCGCTCATGGAGCTGCATTCCCTGGAACAGGAACGCGAACAGGCGCAGCGCCAATTGCAACGCGCACAATCCGTGGAGACGGAGGCCTATAACCGCTTCCTCTGGATGTCTGACCCCGAATACTTTGAGCAGATGGCACGCGACCGCGCCAACCAGGCCAAAGCAGGCGAACACATCATCCGCCGCCCCACGGCAGAAGAACGCCAGAAAATGGAACAGGAGGCCCAGCGCAAGCGCCAGCCCCGCAAACGCCCCCGCAGAGATTAACCCACCCCTTACGCACCATGACCACCTACAAGGCTCCGGCTAAAATCAACCTTTCCCTGCGCGTGCAGACCAAAGTGCGCGACGATGGCTACCACAATGTAGACATCCTCATGGCACCGCTCGACCTCTACGACACGCTCGATTTCCACAACTCACGCACCACCACCCTGCTGTGCGACACCCCCGGCGTGCCGACTGATGAGAGCAACCTGGTGTTCAAAGCCATCCGCGAGTTTGAAAAGGCGTACGGTCGCAAGGCAAAGCAGCGCATCACCCTCACCAAGAACGTGCCGCACGGCGCCGGGCTTGGCGGCGGCAGCAGCGATGCCGCCATCACCCTGCTCGCTGTCAACGAAATCCTGGGCACCAATTATGACCTGGCAGAACTCAGCGCCATGGCCGCCAACCTGGGCAGCGATGTACCCTACTTCCTGACCCCCACCATCTGCCGCTGCCAGGGACGCGGGGAAATCGTCACACCTGTGCCCGAACTGGCCGGGTGGAGCAGCCCCATTGTACTCCTCAAACCCGCCTTCGGCGTCAGCACCCCCAGTGCCTATAAGAACCTTACCTGCAGCCGCCGCCTCAAGGGCATTTCCTACGCCCCGCAGAAGGTGGACAACATCACCCTGGTGAACGACCTGGAGCGCCCGGTCTTTGCCAAGTTCCCCGTGCTGGCCCGCATGAAGCACTGGCTGCTGGAGCAGCCCGGCACCCGCGCTGCCCTCATGAGCGGCAGCGGCTCCACCATGTTTGCCCTCACCGAGACCCCGGAACAGGCACGCGAAATCGCCACCCGCGCCCTGCAGGAGCTCGACCCCACCCTCTTCACCCACTGCGGCACCGTCAACCCCCAGCCCTGCGCCGAATGAGCTTCCCCGCCACCGCAGCAGACCCGGTGAACCACCGTCTCCTCTGCGTGGCAGAAGACGCCGTGCAGGGCTTTC
Organism: Akkermansia sp.; assembly: GCA_017555465.1. Classification (GTDB taxonomy): domain Bacteria; phylum Verrucomicrobiota; class Verrucomicrobiia; order Verrucomicrobiales; family Akkermansiaceae; genus Akkermansia. The sequence continues at coordinate 11,925 of JAFZGH010000253.1, forward strand.
ACCGCCACCCCTTCCGCACCATCGCAAAGCGCTGCGAGCTGGATGAGGCAGAGGTGATTGCCCGCTTGCAGGCCATGCTGGCAGCCGGCACCATACGCCGCGTGCGCCAGACCCTCCTTTCCACCAGCCTGGCAGAGGGCGCCCTCATTGCCTGGCAAGTGCCGGAAGCAAAGCTGGAAAGCGCCTATGCCTGGCTCTGCGCCAACGACCCCTTCACCGGGCATGTCGTCATCCGCGAATGCAGCAATGCCGCTGCCCCCGGCGCTGATTACCGCCTGTGGACCACCCTGAAAGTACCCACCGGCTGCGGCAGCGTGGCAGAGCACAACGACCTGCTCATGCGCCACATTGGCGCCACAGACTGGGTAGCCCTGCCCGTGGTAGGCATGTTTGCCCTGGGCGTGGGCCACGCCCGCCGCGCCGGGCTGAAACCGGGCGATAAACTGCCTACGCTGCCCGCCATGCAGCGCCCGGCCGCCCCGCAGCTCAGCGAGCAGGAATGGGCCGTACTCCTCAGCCTCAAGGAAAGCCTGAAGCCCGCCGAATTCACCCCCTGCCCCTGGGAGCAGCGCGCCGCCGCCCTCGGCATAAGCACAGAGGAATACTGCCGCATCGCCGAAACGCTCGACGCCAGAAAAGTCATCGGGCGCTTTGCCACCTTCCTTGACCACCAGCGCAAATCTGCCGACCGCAGCACCGGCACCGGCGCTGCCGGGCTTTTCCACTGGGCCGTACCCGCCGGCATGGAGGAACGCGCCGGCGCAGAATGCGGCCGCCACATCTGCATGACCCATTGCTACTGGCGCAGCGGGGGCGA
>JAFZGH010000254.1 GCA_017555465.1 Akkermansia sp.
TGCAGCTTGTGCGCTGAAAGAGAAGCAAAGGAAATGGGAAAATCATGCAGGGCAATGGGCAGTTTGCCAGCCGCCTGCACCAGATCCACATGCACCCGGGCACCTGCCTCATGCGCCGCATTCGCCAGCGAACGCACCGGTTGAATCACCCCGGTTTCGTGGTTTGCCCAGGCAAAGCTGGCGCCATCGTGCCCGGGTAGCAGCTCGCGCCACTCCGGCAAATCGGCCTGACCATTCGCCAGCACGGGGGCGGCCTCACCGCGGGCAGTGCGCAGGGTGGCGGGGTGCTCAGTAGCCAGGGTCAGCACGCGCTGGAACTGCGCCAGCGCAGCATTGGACGCCTCAGTGCCGCCAGATGTGAAAATGATTTCCGAGGCATCGGCCCCCACCAGCGCCGCAACCTGCTCACGCGCAGTATCAATAGCCTGGCACACTGACTTTGCAGCACCGTATGCAGCGGAGGGATTGTAAAAACGTTCGCGCAGGAAAGGCAGCATAGCCTCCAGCACCTCAGGCGCAAGCGGAGTCGTAGCGTTATTATCCCAGTATATCATGATTCTTTCTGCGCGGAGGCGATGATATTGAACACATTGGCAGGCACGCATTCCTGCACCCAGCGCTGCCAGCCCTGCACGCCGACAAACCCACGCACCATGGACGAGGAAATTTCCTCCAGCTCCGGCGGCGGCATGAGATACACCGTGCGAAGCCCCGGCTCCATGCGCGCATTCATGCGGTCCATGGATTTCTCGTACTCAAAATCCATGGTATTGCGGATACCCCGCAGCAGGTGCGTAGCGCCCAGACGCCGGGCAAAATCCACCAGGAAGCCACCCTGCATCCTTTCCACCCGCACATTGGCAGGCCCACCCGCCAGCATACCGCGAAGGGCATCCATGCGCTGCTGCACAGTCAGGAAGCCCTTCTTATCCGGGTTCACGCCCAGCACCACCACCAGCTCATCAAAGAGCTGCGCCCCCTGCTCTATCATCCAGAGATGTCCCTTGGTGGGCGGGTCAAAGCTCCCCGCATAAATGCCGATGCGTTTCATACCCGCTTATGATACAATGCGTGCCATAGCGTGTCAAGCCTCGTCACGGTATCTCATCGGCCCAGCATGGAACAATCGTTCAAAATCATGTACCTGCCGCTCCGTCATCGGCGGGCAGCTCAGCAACCAGAGCGGGATGTCCGGCTGTCCGGCCTGGTACGCCAGCTGAGTGTGGGCATATGGCAAACGCGTATAGCCGCAGGATTCATAAAAACGCAAACGGCGCGCGGTGCCAGCATCTGCAACGGGCTCGATTTCCAGGATAACCGGCGCAGGCACAAGTTCCAGCGCCCGGTGCCCGCAACCCTGTCCCCGGCGGGCTGGAACAATGGCCAGATGCTCCACATAGCAGCACTTATCCCACTTCCAGTAACTCAAAATCCCCACAAACCCCTGCTCATCGGCCAAATGCAGACAATGAAAGGCGGCATTCTGCATAGCTTCCGCATGCTGCGCTGCACCCCGCCGCTCGCTGGCAGGAAAGGCGCATTCATAAAGCGCCCACCATTCGCGGGCAAGAGAGTGCTGCGGAGAATGAAGCCGTGTTACCGTCATGGTTAATGCACTGGTTCAACAGCAGGCACCCCCAGCGGCCGCTCAAGGATGAGTTCTGCAGCCCGGCGATCCCAATAATCGCGCAGGTTGAACAGCGTCCATGATTCACTGCGCCGCTCCAATGCCAGAGCGGCAATCTTCAGGCTCTGACCAAAGCGGTGCATCTGGCGATTATAGTCATCGGCCAGGTCGTCGTTCTCAAACGCAGCACTTCCAGCCCGCTGGCGCTCGTATACATAGAGGGCAAAGGCCAGATTATCCCGCACCACAAAGCAATCATGCTTGAAATCATTGATGGTGAACTTCCACTCCGGATTGGCGGCAGCGTAGCGCAGGTTCAAATCGCCGGAAAGCGCGGCAGGCTTACTGATAGTGAAGCAAAGTGTCATCAATCCCAGTGTACCAATGCAGACGCGGGCATAGCGCAGGAAGCCGCCGCTTCGACTCATGTAGAACAGCAGAATCACCAGCCCGGCCACGCCCAGCAGCAGAAACTCAGCTGCCAGAATGCGGCGAGGGGTAAAGGAATAAGCCTCAATCTGGTTGTACAGGCGCACATACACACTGATGGCCAGCAGCAGAGTCTGCCCCGCCAGCACATATCCCAAGCTACGCGCCACCATCGTGCGGCGTACGCTGCCTTTGCGGCGGAAGAAATAGATGAGAAGCCCTGCCGCCAGCACGGAGGCCCAGATGATAGAATCCGCACCTTCGTAAAGATAGGATGTCTGGGAAACTCCTTCAGGCACACGGCGGAACCAGAGGAAGGCAATATCCGTACCAGTGGCTACCAGGAAAGCCATATTCACACCCAGCAGAATCATCAACGGCAGATGTGGCAGCATACAGGAACCAGCGGGAGCGGACTCTTCCGGGACTTCCGGCAGAGACGACTTCTCGGCCGCAGGGCGCTGCACAGTAAACAGGCCGAAGACCAGAATGCCTGCCAGCCAGATGAGGACATGCCACCAGAAATCCCAGCTGATCTGCAGGTAGTCCATGATACTGTTCCACCAGGAAGTGATGCATTCCCACACCATCTGCACCACCGGATTACCACTGGCAAAGATGCAGAGGAAGGCCACAAAGCAGATAATGCCGACCAAAGCGCTGATAAGCGTGGGCAGGATGCGGCGCCAGAAACCACCTTTCACCAAGTGGCGGCGTTCACGCCAGAATGCCCACCAGTTGCGGTATTCCACATTCTCTTCGCGCAGGGTTGACTTATCGTTGCCGAACATGATGACAAAGAACGGCAAAGCCAGAGAGGCTGCCCACACAGCATGGCTGCCGCTGACCAGCAGCCCCAGCAGCGCGACGAGCGCCAGCATGCCCAGGAACAACTGTTCACGGCGCGAGAAATCACGACGCAGTATAAGAATGGCTGCAATAAAGAGTACTACACCGATACCTGCCCCGATTCCCAGATTCTGCATGCCCTCAGATTGAATCAGGGGGAAGCACAAATCAGCTGCAGCGGCCACCATGGGTAACACAGCATAGGGAATCCAGCCCAGACGCCACCAGGACGGGTCGCATGTCTTCTTTTCACTCATAACGGTTAGTGAGATTCAGGATAATGGAACTTTGTTCAAAAAAAACGGGTACAGATTGGAATCGCACCCGTTTTCATTCATGAAATCAAACCCGTGTCACCTTATTCCGGGAATAAAGGTACAAGATACAGATTGCACCCACATACATAATCACTTCGCCCAGTTCCTCCAGCAGGCAGTTATGCAGACTCTCGCTGAACACTCCCGCCAGCAGGCCGATGGCGGCCAGCAGTAATTCAGAGATGGGAATGCGGCAGGTACGGAGGACCTCCCACACTTCTTTCCATACCTTGCGCCAGATGAAGTACACCAACAGCCAGACCATGTAAAGCCCCACACACAGGTGCGCCACCCAACCGTACTCCATGTCCTTCCACTTAGGGAATTTATTGGCATTCTCCGGATCGGCAAAAATAATCAGCGTGCGGCCGTAGTTCACCTCGCGCGCCAAGATGAAAAACAGGCAGAGAGAGGCAAACACGTACAGCACCTTGCGGTCTTTTGCCGTACATGTCACATACAGGCCGATGGCCACAATCACCATCTGCACCGTCTCAATGGGACTGTTCTTGTCACCAAAAGAATCGGGCAACACGTACGCGCACACCAGACACACCAGAGCTACCGCCAGGGTAAGCCATGTTGTGAAACGAAACTGCCAGTCAAGATACTTGCTCATTGTATTCAAAAAGACGATTTATAGAAAATATGACAATCTAACAGACATACTCCTGTCTGGCTGTATCGTACTGATTTTTGCCTTGATTTGCAAGTTTTTTCCGCAAAATAGCAACCGCCACAAAGACCAGAGACGGTGCTTTGTGGCGGTTTCAGGTGGAGGGGGTGTCCATATCAGTGTCCATGGCAGCAATGTGACTTTCTGTTTCGGACAAAACGGTGACGGTGTTTATCTTTTTGCATCTGGTCACAACAGCGGTGATGGTGGTCGCGATGGGGCTTTACCTCACGTTGGTGCTTTTCTGAGCAACAAACTCTGGCTTTACCCGACTCGATGTTCACATGCAAGCTGGCGGCCTGGGACTGAGCATTCAGTACACAGAATGCCAGGCAGGCAACAACGACGGATTTCAATATATTTTTATTCATGGTCTTTGTCTTGTTGATACATGAGGCTTCATGCCCCATGCATTTACTCAGCGCAGCAGCATGGTGCTTTTATTTGAAATTATCAAGCTTTTTTCATTCCCCTAAAAAAAGAGCACCTGCGCGTCGTGGCGCAGGTGCCATGGAGTAAAGAGAGTGAGCAGCAAATCAGTTTCTCTGCTGGTCTATCATATTCTGCATGACGCCATTGAACTTCTTATTCTGGATATTAAGTCCGGCGATTCGGGAAATTTCGATATTGATAGCTTTATTCAGAGCCGCCGCCTGTGCACGAGATGATTGATGCACAGGCAGGTTCTCTTCCTTTTCTTCCATAATCTTGACGGAACCCAGCGCGGTAAGCGTGCCATCCACGGCATCAATGTCCAGAGCCTTACCGTACAGCTTTTCCATGGGCTTCACTGCCGAAGCGGCGCTCTTTTCATTACGCACCTTGCGAAGAATGCTCAGGGTTTCCTTTTGTTTTTTGAGGTAAAACTTCGTTTCCTCTCGCAAATACTTCGTTTCCTCCCGGCGTTCAGCACCACTGCGATTCGCATAAGCCTCTGCCTCTTCCGCAGCAATGCGCTCCTGCTCCGCCTCGTATTCCTCGGCAGTCATCACATCATTTTCACCCTTGGGCGCAGCCTTGGCGGGCTTTTTCCTGCCTTTTGACTTATTGGCAGACTTGGGCTTCACTTCGTCATCGAGCGAGAAATCGACATCGAACTCATTAGCAGACGCAGCCTGTGCCGACTTGGCTTTTTTGGATTTTCCAGGAGCAGCTTCCGCCTGAGGAGCCATGAAGGCCACGGCTGCTGCTGCAATCATTAAAACACTTGTTACTTTCATTTTTACAGGGGGGGGGATTAAATTATCGAACAGAATTCACTTTTTCCTGCAAGGGCGTCAGGTCGTACGAATCAGCCCATTTCTTCAGTTCTTTGCCAGTGTAGGAGGAAAGGCCGTCTGCCGTGAGCTGGCGAGCCAACACTCCGGCAGGAATCAGCATGCAGAGGAAGTCGGCATCGCTCTCATAGCCCACCTTCACTTCTCCATCGCGGGTCATAATGACGCCGTCGCAGGGGCTCATGCTGTTGAGTTCCACAATGGCAGCACTTAGTGCTTCACGCTGAATTTCAAAGCTCTTGTCTGACTCCGTCGGCATAGCAGAAGTATACACGAATGAGGCTGAGATACAAGCGTTATTTGCAGCATTCCCGCGCAGGCGTGCGGAAAAGGCACCCCACGGCAAAGGTGGCCAGGGTTCCCACAGTCACGCGCCAGGGGAATGCGATAGCGGGCATCCAGCCCTGGCGCCCTCCGATTTCCAGCAGAATCACCACCGCAAAACCGCAGAGCATGGCCACCACATTACCGAAGTCGCAACCGCGCTTCTTCGTCAGCATACCCAGCAGGAACACCCCCAGCAGTGAGCCATAGGTATACCCGAAGATACCCAGCGCGATGGGCAGGATTCGCACCGTCGGGTCCATGACGGTGAGCCAGGCTGTTCCCGCGCCCACCACGATGAGCAGCACCGCAAAGAACACCGTAAGCCAGCGCACGGCGCACAGCTGCTCGCCCTGCCCGGCCTGCGGACGGAACACATCCACATACCAATCCCGTGTAGCTGTGGTGGCCAGGGCATTCAGCGCCGTGGAAAGCGACCCCATAGCGGTAGCCAGCAAGGCTGCCACCAGCAGACCGCGCACGCCCGCAGGCAGACAATGGATGATGAACCAGGGGAAAATCTCAATCTGTTTCTCCGGCGGGGTAATGCCATTCTGCGCAAAGTATACAAAGAGCAGCATACCGCAGGAGATGAACACCAGCACGATGGGCATATCCATGAGGCCAGAGAGAATCACCGCGCGGGCGCCCTTCTTACTGTCAGGCGCGGCCAGCATGCGCTGCACCATGTCCTGGTCGGTACCGTGCGTGGCCATGGTGATGAAGGTGGAACCCAGCACCGCGCTCCAGAGCGTATATTCACTGCCCAGAATATTCCTGATATCGGCCAGCAGGCCTTCGCCCGTAATGCCGCTATCGAAGAAAGCCCAGGGCTTCAGATTCTTGATATCGCAGGGATTGTAATCCTTGTTACCCAGGTGGTAGCAGATGGTCTCCCAGGCGGCGCACCAGCTGCCATCGGCCTTGATGCTGAACAGCAGCACGCCGATGGTGGTGATGAGCGAAATCGCAAGAATGGAAGCCTGGAGCACATCCGTCCACACCACGGCCTTGAGCCCGCCCAAGGTCGTGTACACCGCCGTGGCAATGGTAATGAAGGTGAGCGCGGCGATGTAGATGACCACAGTTTCCATCTGCCCGGCGCGTTCCTGCCCGGTCACCATCATGTAGGCAATCACCAGCAGGATGCCCGCAAAGAACAGGCGTGTACCACTGGCCAGCACGCGGCTGATGAGGAAGGTCACACTTGCCCAGCGGCGGGTGGTGAGCCCGAAGCGCTTTTCGAGGTACTCGTAGATGGAAACCACATTGTACTGGTAATAAGGCTTCAGGAACAGACGACCCACGATGATGCGCCCCAGAATGGTGCCGATGGCCAGCTGGGCATAGGTGAAATTACGCAGCGCAAAGCCCTCGCCGGGTGCGCCCAGGAAGGTGGCCGCGCTGATTTCTGCCGCCAGAATGGAAGCCAGAATGGCCCACCAGGGCAGATTGCGGTTGCCCAGGGCATAGCTTTCCAGGCTTTCCTGCTTGCGGCCAACATAGAGCCCGATGCCGAAGATGGCGCAGAAATACGCCAGCACTACCAGTATATCAATCATCGTATCACGAAAAAGCGGCGGCGGACGATTGCGCGTCCACCGCCGGTAAAGGTTATTTCATTCTTACGCCTGCTGGGATTCCAGCGCGGCTGCCACCAGACCGGAGAACAGGGGGTGTGCGCTGTTCGGGCGGCTCTGGAATTCCGGGTGGTACTGGCAGGCAATAAAGAAGGGATGGGAGGGAAGCTCCACCACTTCCACCAGGCCGTGCTCATCGTTCACGGCGGAAATCACCATGCCGCCCTTCTCTACCTCTTCGCGGTAGTCGGCGTTGAACTCGTAGCGGTGGCGGTGACGTTCGGAGATAACCTCCTTGCCGTCGTAGAGCTTGCTGCAAAGCGTGCCGGGCTTGATGTGGGCCGGATAGGCACCCAGACGCATGGTGGCGCCCATGTTCTCGATGTGCTTCTGCTCCTCCTGCAGGCAGACCACCGGGGCTTTGCTGTCCTTGTTGAACTCGGTGGAGTTGGCATCGGCATGACCCAGCACGTTGCGGGCGAACTCGATGACGGCCACCTGCATGCCAAGGCAGATACCCAGGAAGGGGATGTTGTTCTCACGGGCATACTGCACGGCCTTGATCTTGCCTTCCACGCCGCGGTCACCGAAGCCACCGGGCACCAGAATGCCGTCCACCTTGCCAATCATCTCCTCGCAGCTGCCGTTGGTCAGAGCCTCGGCATCCACGCGCACCACCTCTACGCGGCAGTCATTGGCAGCACCGGCATGGGTGAAGCTTTCGTAAATCGACTTGTAGGCATCCTGCAGGGAAATGTACTTGCCCACCACGGCGATGCGCACACTGTGGGAGGGGTGAATCACGCGGCCCACGAACTTCTGCCAGTCGTCCATCTTGGGCTTGGGAACGGTGATGCCCA
>JAFZGH010000255.1 GCA_017555465.1 Akkermansia sp.
TGAGCCATGGCAAGAGAGTTGAGGAGGGTTGATTAGGGTTGAAAAGCGTTGATAATGCAGCATCAGCGGCGCGGTCTGCGGATGAGTTGACAAACGAGGGAAGCAGGCGCGCAGATGTGCAAAATGGCAACTAAATGAGGGAAAAGGCGGGGCATGGCGCGGTGTTTCGCAAATGATAGGCGGCGGCGGTAAAGTGTGGCAGCCGATGTGAGGAAAACGCGCCGCCGATATCGCGCGGCCATCGCGCGGGCGTTCCGCGCAGGTACGAAAAAGCCCGGCATCCACCGGGCTGTTTTTATTGCGGGGGGCATCCGCGTGTTGAACATATCCAGCAATTCATCACGCCGTTCAGGGAACATGGCCAGCATATCCAGCACCGTGCGCAGCGGCTGAGTCATGCGGGCTGTGGTTTTGTAGAATCCGGCATCCACATCAGCCATGAATTCATCAAATGTTTTAAGGGTGGGCCGGTGCAGGTGCGGCAGATTCCTTTCTTCCCACAGGGACTGATTGCGGTAGCAATACTGGAAGAATGACTGCTTTTTGTAGAACGCCGGCTGATTCACCCATCTGGCCACCTGCGTGTAGATGTTCGGCAGCGGGGCGCTGTGGTAATCCTCATGCCGCATCACATAGCCCAGGCATCCGTACTTCATCAGCACCTTGATGCGGGCAAACAGTTCCCACACATCGCGCCAGAATGCGTCCCGTTTTTCAGGCTGCTGGCGGAAGCCGGTGAACAGATAGAACTTTGTGCTGCGGGTGGGATTGTACTTGCGCCACACCAGCAGCGCGCGTTCTATCGTGTCGCGATCCTTCCAGTTATCGAAGGCGAAAATCACATCACCGTGCAAGCGTGCGCGGCTCAGCATTTCCGCCATTTCTTCCCCGTGCGGGCTTTCTGCCAGCATGCGTTCATCCAGCCCTTGCTGGAAGCTCACCGAGATGCGGCGGTCTATCAGCATTTGCAGGGCGGGCTTCCAGATTTCATACGGCGCCGCCAGGAAGTTATCATCCCACAGGCGCACATGCGGGCGGCTCGGGTCATGGAACCACTCCAGCTTGCTGTACGGCACCACGCCGTTTTCCAGACGGTTTACGCAAAACGGGCAATGGCGCACGCAGCGGCGGGTCAGAAAACCCATGGAAAAATCCTTGTATGCGGCCATTCTGGCGGGCTTGTCACCCATGGCAAGGCGATGTGCCACAAAGGCATCATAAAGCCCGTAGAAGGGCATCTGGCGCGCCATGTCGATGCCGTGCTTGCGGATGCCGCCGCGCTTGTTTTCCAGCGTCATCAGGAAGGTATCATTTTCCAGTGCGGCCATATCAGCCTCGCGCGCTTCCCTGAATGCCTTGCCGGTCAGCGTGGCGTAGTAGCCTGTGCCGCCCTTGCGGAATCTGGCCTGAATATCCGGGCTGGCCTGCGTGTAGAAATCAGGCTCGGGCGAGAATGTAAACACGCGCGACATGTACACCACGCCGTACTTGCGCAGGTCTGCATCCGGCTGAAAAATCAGTTCAAAATTCACGCCGTTATCATGCAGAAATCCTGCTATCTTCAGCAGCGCCAGGTTCGGGTGGCGTGTACCGCTGGCCAGCAGGTCTGCGTCTACGATTCCCACCACCATCATGCCCGCTTGTTCCTTTCCGTGAAAATGATATCCATGGCCACATCTTTCTGCCAGCAGAGGATGCCATGCGTGCCCAGATTCACCCCTTTCACCGATGTGCGCGGCACGCGTATGCTGGGGCAACCGCTGCGCCGCAGTTTGATGGCAATGCCGCACAGCGAGTACTCACTCAGCTGTGCGGCGTTGCTGTTTGAAATGTAGCCATCCGGCACGATGTAGGACTCCTCGCGGGTGTGCTTACGGCTGACAAACGGGCGCATGCTTTCTTCCTTTCTGTTTCGGTTTTGTTGCGGGTGCCGGTGTTGCCAGAACATCGCCGCGCCAGTCTGCCAGACGCTGCGGCGGCATGGTGCTGCGGCTGATGTGTACCTCAGCAGGTGCAGGCAGGTCCAGCTTTTCGGCGGCTTTCTTTTCACGCTTGCGGCCACGAGCTTCAATGGTGTACACCAGCTGCTTCATCTGCCCTGCATCCAGTGGGTCCAGCAGCTCGTTCCAGCTGCGTGCGCGGGTGGCATCAGGGCGCTTGAACTTGTCAGCCACGATGGCGGCCACATAGGCCAGCGGCAGTTCCCAGAATGCCGCGCGATCCTGCGCGGTCCATGCCAGACTGGCGGCTTTATCCTGCGGCGTGTTATCATCCACGGCGGGCAGCCCGCAGATGCCGCGCAGGGCGTTCACCAGCGGGATGTACTGGCGCTGGCTGAGGGCGCGCCAGCTGGTGCAGCCGGTCACATCCTCGGTGTAGCTGTGGCGCCATTCATCGTACAATTCCTGCACATGGCCGCGGCTGGCCAAAAGGCGATAGGCCCGCCACGAGAGCGAGCCCAGCACCTTCAGCTGCTTTGCTGATAGTGTTTTCATTTTTTCGGTTCAATGAAGAATTTATCCTTCACCACGATGCACAGGCCAAAGTCAGCCAGCTCCTCATCCGTCAGGCCAGCGCCCAGAATGGCAGCCTTGTTCAGTTTCGGGGCGCCCACGTTCAGCCATTCATCACGGCCTTCCTGTGCGAGGCGTTCGGTGATTTCAGCTTCCGTGCAGCCTTCCACCAGTGCAAGTGCGGGCTTGCTGGTGCGGATGCCGAACTTGGCGCAGGTGGATTCACCGAACTTTTTGCCGGACTTGAACAAGCGCTCGGCCACGCCGTTTCCGCGCAGGTATTTTTCCAGCGCAGCGGTGCGGGCATCGTAGTCATTCTGGATGGCATCGAGGTCAGCATACTTGCTGCGCACGGCTTGCAGTTCGGATTCCAGCTCAGCCTTGCGGCGGATGATGTCATTGGCCATCATGGCAGCTTCATCGGCGGCATGCAGAAAATCTGCATCTGTCTTGATTGTGTATTTTGTTTTCATGTTTGTGTGTTATTGGGGGATTTTGCTGCGCTGCTGTTCCAGCTTGCGGCCAAGGGCAGCGCGGATTTCATGGTGGCGGTGGTGGTTTTTCAGGAAGGCGGAAAAGCGGATTGCGTCAACTTCCACCAGCTGCGGGGCGCCCTCGGCGCGGAACTGTATGGCCACGCGGTCAGCGTGGTGTGTTTCATAGGCGCGGAACGCCCAGAACAGCCGCATCTTTGAAAAGGCGTCATTCAGAATGGCGGCCTTGCGGCGGCTTTCTCCCATGGCGTCAGACGGGCTGGTGATGCCCGCCAGCTTCATGGCATCGCGCATGGGCTGTGAATGTCTTTCTGTGTTCATTGCGGTCTGCGGGTCATGGCGTGTGTGGCCTGAAGGAAGAACTGCCAGCTGAGCGGCTGGCCTGCGCGGCGTGCCTGCACGGCGGCCCACTTCAGGCGGTGAACGTACTGGCCAAAGCAGGAAGCGCGCGCCATGGCGTAGATGGCGGCCTGCGTTTCCTTGTCAGGCTCGGGCAGGTCATAAGCCTGCCAGATGGCCTGCACATCGGCGGCGCAGGGTTCAGGCGGCAGCAGTTCCCACTCGCCGCGGCGTTCCAGCTGTGCCAACTGGCCAGCGAACTGGCCGCGCACGAATTCACGGGCGCCAGTATCAGTCACAATCAGCACCAGCCCGCACCCGCAGCGGTCATACAACTCGCGCAGCATATCCAGCGCATCAGCGCCTTGGCGTCTGCCCAGACACAGGTGCGCCTCGTCTACTATAATCAGGTGCGCGGCGGTCAGGCGGTCACGCAGGCGCATGACAGCTTCAGCCGTGGTGCGGCCTTTCGGCAGGCCTGCGGCGCTGCACAGCTCAGCCAGCACGCTGGCCATGGTGGGGCGCGTGGGCATGCGCATGAAAACGGTGGTTTCAGGATAGCGCATCTTGTAGGCCTCGGCGGCGGTGGTTTTGCCGATTTGTGACTTGCCTGCAATGATGTTCACCAGGTGGGCAGATTTGGCGGCATCGAAGGCAGCAAAAGCCTGCGCCATCATCGGGGTGGGAATGTGGGAGAGGTCAGCCGCGGCGGCGGGGTGCAGCTGGCCGGAAAGGCGGCGCTGCTGCTCCTCCAGCTTTTTCAGCATGCCTTCCACGTTGTACTGGTAGCGCCCATCCAGCAGCAGCCCGATGGTCTTGCTGGAAATGACATCGCCCAGTGTTTTAGCGAGGGCGGTTTTATTGCCGCCGTGAGCATCCAGCTGTTCGCGCAGCCAGATGATTTGCGGGTGGTTCAGAATATCGGTGGCGGGGGTGTTCATGGTGGTGTTCATGGTATCGTTTTTTGTGTGGGTTAAATTAAA
>JAFZGH010000256.1 GCA_017555465.1 Akkermansia sp.
GCCCAGAGCCCCCCATCACAGAGTTTACCTGCCCACCGGGGGTGATGAGGGTATCAATCGCAATCGTTCCATATATCAGCGCGCGTCCGTTCATACCGCACCTCCTTCCAGCATTGTAAGCAATTCTTCTTCCCCGATGACCGGAATACCCAGCTTGGCTGCCTTGTCCCGTTTGGAGCCGCCGCCTTCGCCGGCAACCAGGTAAGTGGTGTTCTTCGTCACCGACCCTGTGGCCTTGCCACCTGCGGCGGAAATCAGTTTCTCAAACTCCGGGCGGGGGCGGCTCAGCGCCCCGGTGAGCACAAAGGTCTTGCCGCTCAGCGGCCCTTCGGACTGGTTGTTCATGTTCTCGATGAATCCGGCAGAGCTGGGATTGATGCCCAGTTCGGCGAGTGTTGCCAGCACCGCCTGCCCGGCAGCGGAGTTGAAATACGCCAGCAGCTTGCGGGTGGAGACAGCGCCCAGCGGATTGGTGAACTTGAGCTTGTTCGCACCATCGGCCTCCAGGGTTACGTAACCACGGGCGGAGTAGGGCGCTGCGGTGGCTTCCAGCCCGGTCTTTAGCTCTGTCTGCCGGGCGAGCAGAGCATCCTTATCAGCCCCCTTGTTGGCGCGGGCCTTCGGATTCAGGGAATTGTACCTTTCCACGCCGTCCTCCAGCTGCACCAGCAGATGCAGGAACCCGCCGCCAGCCAGTTCGGCCAAGTCGCGGTGGTATTTCGCGCAGGTGCGGGCCGTCACCGTGCCGATGGTCGGAATCCCGAAGGCGGTGAGCCAGCGTTCGAGGGGCAGGGTGCGGGCGTTTTCGAGGGCGGCCAGAGCTTTGGCGGCGTTCTTTTCTCCGAAGCGGCGCGGCTCGTCATCTGTGCCCAGATTGAGCGCGCCCAGATGCTCCACCGTGAGGGTGAACAAATCGAGCGGGGAGGAGATGTAGCCGCGGTTCACCAGCGCCTCGGCCACGGTACCGCCCAGGTTCTCGATATCCAGCGCTTCGCGGCGGCAGAAATAGGTGGTGCGCATGGCGGCCTGCGCCGGGCAGGTGAAATTGGTGCAGCGCCAGGCTACCTGCCCCTCCTCCTGTGCAATGGGTGCGCCGCAGCTGGGGCACACGCCGCCCACGGCCTCGTACAAGTTGTACGGCTGGGCATCTGCCGGGCGTTTCTCCTTGACCACATGCACCACGGCGGGAATGATTTCGCCGCTCTTTTCCATGAGCACCGTATCACCGATGCGGATGTCCTTGCGTTCGATTTCATCCTGGTTGTGCAGCGTGGCGCGGGAAACCGTCGTTCCGGAAAGCTGCACCGGCTCCAGCTCTGCCACCGGGGTGAGCACGCCGGTGCGCCCCACCTGGATGCTGATGCCGCGCAGCACGGTCTCTTTCTGCTCCGGCAGGTATTTGAAGGCGGCGGCCCAGCGCGGGGCGCGGGCGGTGCTGCCCAGCGAATCGCGCAGGCGGAAATCATCCAGCTTGATGACGGCGCCATCTGTTCCGTAGCCCAGGTCGCGGCGCAACATATTCACCTTCTGCACGGCGGCGCGGCATTCCTCTAGCGTTGCGGCATAGATAACCGGCTGGTTGCGGGGAATCCCCATCGCATCCAGAAAATCGGTGAAATCCGCAGTGCAGCGCAGGGGCGCGCCCTCGTACACCCCGATGCCGTGCGCCAGGAAGCGCAGCGGGCGGCGCGCCACTTCCTCTGCATCCAGCAGCTTGATGGTGCCGGCGGTGGCATTGCGCGGGTTGGCAAAGGCGGGCAGCCCGTCGGCATCGCGCTCAGCATTCAGCGCATCAAAATCGGCAGAGGGCATGTAGATTTCGCCGCGCACTTCCAGCAGCTCCGGAGCCCCGGCGGGCAGGGTGAAGGGCACGCTCTTAATCGTGCGCACATTCGCCGTTATATCATCCCCGGTGCGACCATCGCCGCGCGTGGCAGCATACACCAGCCTGCCGCCGCGGTAGAGCAGGGTCACCGCGCAGCCGTCAATCTTCGGTTCCACGGTCACCAGCGGGGCATTCTGCCCCAGGCTGTTGCACAGGCGCTGGTAGAACTCCACCAGCTCCGCATCCGTCTCACCCGTCTCCGGCTTGTGTTCGAAAATGTCGTCAATGCTCTGCATTGGCGCAGGGTGCGTCACTTTGCGGAATCCCTCGCTCAGGTCATTGCCCACACGCTGGGTCGGCGATTCCGGGGTGATGAACTCCGGGTGCTCGCGCTCGATGTCTTCGATTTCCCGGTATAGTTTGTCGTACTCCGCATCGCTGATTTCCGGCTGCGCCTGCGCGTAGTACAATTCATTGTTGTGACGCACGATGGCACAGAGCTCCGCATAGCGTTCCTGCGGGCTTTCCTGCTGCTCCTGCTGGCTGGCGGCAAATTCGAAGAGGTCCATAACGATACTGCCCGGCATCATACCACACGCGCACCCGCGCGGTCAACTCTGCGCTTCGTCAACGAGAATTTGCGGCATACGCGCACGCGCGACGACGCCGATAGTCAATTGGCGATGGAAGAAGCCCGCCCGGCTTGATGAACCGGACGGGCTTGATATTTGAATCGATTGCGGCCTTGGCTCGCTGATGTCGCTTTTGCAGCGTGGCTCTTCGATAAATCGACGGCCTATTGAGTCTTACTTGCGACGGCGGCGAGCTGCGAGGCCACAGAGTGCCAGCAGGCTCAGCGTTGCTGTGGTGGGCTCGGGAATGGCCTGAATTTCCACTTTGATGCTGCCGGAGGTTCCGCCCTGGGAGATGGTGACATCCGTCACATCATTGCTGGTGTCCTGGTCGCCATCGGTGAACACGATGTTGGCAGAAGCCAGGTTGGCTACATCATGTGTGAAGAGTTCGAACTCCAGTCCATCCAGGTTTTCCAGCATGTCCTTGCTCACTGTCACCATGATGGTGGCGTTTTCGCTCAGGCTGAAAGCATCCTGGTCTGTCAGGGTAATCGATGCGCCGTAGGTGATGTTCAGGGTGCTGTCACCATTGAGTGTCAGACTATCGAGTGTGGAATCGCCTGTTACCAGAACCGTGCCGGAATCGACCGTGACACTGGCTACCTTGCTCTTGTCCTCCAGGGTCAGTGTGCCTCCATTTACCAGGATGCTCTTTTCATAAGTGCCGAAGTTCTCCACTTTGCCACCATTGATTACCAGTCCATACTCCTCGGTTTCGCCTGCCAGCAGCATGAGGGCTGCGTCCTGCTGTGTTTCCAATGCATCGATGACACCCTTGTTCACAAACACACCGCTGTTTACCACAATCTGGCCTGCATTCAGCGTGCCA
>JAFZGH010000257.1 GCA_017555465.1 Akkermansia sp.
CTGGATGTTACTGCCGCCGCTCTTTACGCCGATTTCGCGGATGATGGCGAAGGAGGCGTCACGCACGATGGCGTATTCGCGGGCGGTGAGGGTCATGGCCGGCGCCACGGTGATGGAGTCGCCGGTGTGGATGCCCATGGGGTCCAGGTTCTCGATGGAGCAGATGGCGATGCAGTTGTCTGCAACGTCGCGCATCACTTCCATTTCGATTTCCTTCCAGCCCAGCAGGCTTTCTTCGATAAGAACTTCGTGAACCGGGGAAAGGTCCAGACCGCGGGATACGATTTCCTCGAACTCGGTCTTGTTGTAGGCCACGCCGCCGCCGGTACCACCCAGCGTGAAGGCGGGGCGGATAATCATCGGGTAATTGCCCACCACATTCTTGGCGATATCCCAGGCTTCGGCCATGTTGTGAGCCACGCCGCTGGCCGGCAGGTCCAGGCCGATGCGCATCATCGCGTCCTTGAAGCTCTGGCGGTCTTCGCCGCGGTCGATGGCTTCGGCATCAGCACCAATCATGCGCACGCCGTATTTCTCCAGCGTACCGTTCTTGTGCAGAGCCATGGCGCAGTTCAGAGCTGTCTGGCCACCCAGGGTGGGCAGCATGGCGTCCGGGCGCTCGCGGGCAATGATTTTTTCTACATATTCGGGCGTAATCGGTTCCACATACGTGCGGGGAGCTGTCTCCGGGTCGGTCATGATAGTGGCCGGGTTGGAGTTAACCAACACCACTTCATATCCTTCCTGCTTCAACGCCTTACAGGCTTGAGTACCGGAGTAGTCAAACTCACACCCCTGACCGATAACAATGGGGCCCGAGCCAATGACGAGAATCTTCTTGATAGATGTGTCTTTAGGCATGGTCAGTGTAAACTTGCAGATATATGCCACACCTCGACCCAAAATGCAAGACTTATTTATAACGAATTTTGCAAAAATATGCTCCGGATGCCCGGATTTTAAGCAGATAGGGAATCTGGTGTCAGGTTGAAACAGGCGGAGATGTCCGAATTTTCTTTTGCCTTTCTTAGAGGCTGCCGCTTCGCGCGCGTGAGGAACATTCAGCGATAACAGTCGGAAATTGCGCTTGCTGTATGCCGTGGATGTCTGCTACAATGGGGACATGTTCAAGAGAACTTTATGTGCTGCAATGGCGCTGGTGGCTCTGGCCCCGGCCTGGGCAGCAGAATGGATGACGGATCTGGAGGCAGCCAAGGCCAAGGCTGCTGCAGAGAATAAGGCGGTGCTGGTGGATTTCACCGGGTCGGACTGGTGCGGCTGGTGCATCCGCCTGCGCAAGCAGGTGCTGGATACCCCGGCATTTGAGCAGTACGCCAAGGATAAGTTTGTGCTCATGGAGGTGGATGTACCCCAGAATCCCAAGTTTGATAAAGAATTGCGCGCCCGCAATGAGAAGCTTTGTGACCAGTATGGTGTGGATGGTTTCCCCACTATCCTGGTGCTGACCCCCCAGGGCGATGCCGTGGGCGGCTTTAATGGATACAAGCCGAGTGTTGCAGAGGCTGCCGCCTCCCTGGATGAAGCACTGGGCGTGGCTGCATTGCTTAAGAAGGCAGATTCGCAGCAGGGGGCAGAGCAGCTGGCTATGCTGGTGCAGGCATACAAGGCTATCCCTTCTGAACTGCGCGCCGGTGCAACCGGGCTGAGCGCACGCATTGTGGCGCTCGACCCGCAGGATACTTCCGGGCTGCGCCACCAGCAGGCGGTGGAGGACCAGCGCGCTGAGTTCCAGCGTACCCTGGCCGCCGTTGCCTTCAAGGCAGATGCCATAGCGAAGATTGATAAGGCCCTGGAGACTGCCTACCCGGAGAATAAGCCGGGCATGATGCAGGTTAAGTTCCAGATTCTACTCATGTCTGCACAGAATGTGGAAGATGTGAAGGCGGCGGCTGCTGCAGGTCGCGCAGCCATGGAGATTGACCCCGCCGTCACTCCTGCCGATAAGCAGAAATTCGAGGCTTCCTTTGCGGATCCGGAGGCCGTGCTGAAGCGCATGCAGCAACTCCGCAAACGCAAAAAATAAAAAAATCGCAATTTTAGGCTTGCTAAAGCTCGTTGCTGCGTGTATACTCGCCTCACCAACCACTCCGGTGGTGCCAATGGCAGGGTAGCTCAGTGGTAGAGCAGAGGACTCATAAGCCTTTGGTCGGGTGTTCAAATCACCTCCCTGCTA
>JAFZGH010000258.1 GCA_017555465.1 Akkermansia sp.
CAGACGTGCAGGGATTGCCGGGATGGAGACGCGCTGCTGGGGAGAGATCGTGGGTTATACCTGCTTTGTATTCCTGGCTTATGGCTCAATTATGAGTGAAGATCAGGCACCTTTAAAGGTAACAGTTTGGCGGGACGGGAGGATATGCTCTTGTTTGCTGCCGGGTAATAAAAGCCTTCTGGCGGCGCGTTGCTTGACTTTGAATGTGCCGAAATGCGCCAGCTTTACTTCTCCATCACAGGCCAGTCCATCGCTGATGCTGCGCAGTACGGCATCCAATGCCAGTTGTGCAGCCATGGGGGTTGCAGTGCCGCCCAGGTGCTGGCGAACCAGTTCCTGCAGAGCTTGTCGGTTTGTAGTCATTCGCGGTTGTGGCTGGCCTGGCTCATGATGATGAAGGCATAGTACAGCAGCATGGCAAGTGAGGAAAGAGCTGCTGCCACATAGGTCATGGCGGCCCAGCGCAGCGCCGTGCCTGCCTGCCCGTGCATGGCCCGGTCTGCCAGGCCGCTTTGTTCCAGCCATGCCAGCGCGCGGCGCGAGGCGTCAAACTCCACGGGCAGCGTTACCAGTGCAAATACGGTGGTCAAGGCATACAGCGCCAGCCCTATCCAGGCAACCGTTGTGCCGCTGCCGGCTGCCAGCAGTCCCAGCCCCAGTACCAGCACAATCTGTCCCAGCCGCGAGCCCAGGTTGACCATAGGGACTAATGAGGAGCGCAGCCCAAGCCAGGGATAGGCCCGCGCATGCTGAACCGCGTGGCCGCATTCGTGGGCCGCCACAGCCATGGCCGCCACACTGGCTTCGTTGAACACGCTTTCGCTCAGGTTTACCGTGCGGTCCAGCGGGTTGTAATGGTCTGTCAGGCGGCCAGGTGTGCTGATAACCTGCACGTGGCCCAGCCCGTTCTGATGCAGCATGCGGCGGGCAACTTCCGCTCCGGTGAGCGGGGCTGCTTCCTGGGCAAAACGGGTGAAAGCATTTTTCAGCCCCATCTGCACGGCGCTTCCTATCAGCATGGAGAGTAACAGAATAACACCCCCGATAAGGGTGATTCCGCTGTACATGCCGGGCGCTCCGGTGTAATATTCATGACCGTAGTAATACGAGGCCTGAGCCAGAAAAAAAGGGAAGTTTATCATATCTTATACCGGGGTGTTGGATGCCTGTTTCCGGGGAATTGTTCAAAAATTGCCAGTTTCGGTGTTGCGGCGCATGTGCTCGACACCGATGCGGCGGATGGGGCTCGCGGCAAAAAAACGGGCAAAATCATCCTGACTCAGAGCACCGAGCGCGGCTGCAGTGGCATTCTGCAGCGGTGCGGGCATGAGCAGGTGCGGGTCGATTCTCATTTTCTTTCCGGCGTGGGGGCGGTTCCATGGACAGGCTTCCTGGCAGGCATCGCAGCCGTACAGGTGCTGCTTCTGCTTTGCTGCAATTTCTGGCGGCATGGCGGTTTGCGCCTCAATCGTCCAGTAGGATAGGCAGCGGCGGGCATCGCAGCAGCCGTTCTGCAGAGCTGCGGTCGGGCATGCCTGCTCGCAGCGGTGGCAATTACCGCAACGGTTGGGCATAGGCGAATCTGGCGGGAGCTCCAGGGTAGTCAGAATACTTGCCAGAAAACAATAAGAACCGCGCCCGGGACGAATAAGCAACCCGTTGCGCCCAATCCAGCCAAGACCGGCTTGTGCTGCAAAAAAACGTTCGCTCACCGGGCCGCTGTCGGTGAAATACCGCTGAGCCCCGCCGTAGAACTGCAGCGTTTCGTCCAAATCTGCCAGTTTTGCGGTCAATAGCTTGTGGTAATCCTCCCCCTGGGCGTAGCGGGCAATGCTGCCGCCTGCTTGCCGGGCGCTTTGCCTCGGGTATTCGTAGGTCAGCATAATCACGCGCTTCACCCCTGGCAGAACCAGCTCCGGGTTGTATCTGGCTGGCAGGTGGCGGGCCATCCATTCCATGTCAGCATGCTTGCCTTCGGCTACAAAATGCGCCAGTTTGTCTCCCTGGGCGGCATGGGCATCTGCCACCCCCAGACCGGAAAAACCCAGCATGGCGGCAGCATATTCCAGAGCTTGTCGGACGGGGGAGGGCATCAGCGTTATCAATTCCGGGATTCGTAATCCATCAAGAGCCAGTAACGCAGGCGCTCCCGGGTTTCCTCTGTCACGGGAAGCGCATGAATGAGATGCAGCGTCGCATTGTCAATGCGCTTGCGAACCGGTGTGGAACTGCGGCTGCTGGCTCGTATGCCTTCTTTGAATGCCAGGCGTTGCATGTTGGCAGAAGCCTCACGGTTGCCGAGGTTGGCTGCCATGCGGTATAACTTGTAGGCGCTTTCCGGATTGCGCGGGGCTGGGTATCCTTTTTCAAACATGGAGCCCAGGTTATTCAGGCAGCGTGCATCATTCATCCTGGCCCCCATGCGGAATAGTTCGAATGCTTTGCGGGAATTGCGGGGCATGCCGATACCCTGAAGGCACATGTGCCCCATGTAGAAGAACAGATTCGGGGTGTCCGGGTGCCTGGTGGCGAGGGTATGCAGAATTTCCCACGCTTGTCTGGAGTCTGGCCGGGTTCCTGTGCCCAGCATCAGGTAGCGGGCATATTCGGCTCTGGCCTGGGGTAATCCCCGGCTGGCTGCTTTCTGCATCCATCTGCATGCTTCGGCCTTGTCAGCCGGGCCTCCGTAGCCCTTTTCCAGGTAAAGAGCCAGCCGGAACATGGCTTCGGTGCGCAGTTCCTGGTGTTCCATCCCCAGCTCATCCAGCCTGTCTGTTTCGGATAAGCCCTGTGCCAGCCGGTTTGCCTGCTCTGGGGTGGCGGGCAATCCCTTGAATTTACCTTCAAATACATCCATGAGCAGGCGGTTGGCATCCGGGTGCAGTTCCCGGACACAGGTTTCCAGCAGCAATGGCACACTCTCCACATTTTGAATGGAACGGTCTTCCAGCATGGCGCGTGCCTGCTCATAAATGCTTTCCACTTCGGCATTTGTCGCTCTTTCCTGTGCGGCTTGCACCGCTCCTCCTGGTAGCAGGACGAGTAACAGAATAAGCTGGAAGATGCGGAGCTGCATGTCCTGTGTATAGCACGCGGCCCGCCATTTGTCCATGTTTTTCCGTATGCGTGCAGATTTATGCTTGACTTTGGTATGGCTAGCATGTATCATCCGCTCGCCGATTCGTCGGTACCAGTGCGCGAATAGCTCAGTTGGTAGAGCAGTAGACTTTTAATCTATTGGTCTCGGGTTCGAGTCCCGATTCGCGTACTACATGTCCCCATCGTCTAGGGGTTAGGACATATGATTCTCAGTCATAGAACCGCGGTTCGAATCCGCGTGGGGATGCTCCATAAAAAAGCCCGAGGTTAACGCCTCGGGCTTTTTTGTGAGTGCGATTTTACAGTACCAGCGCCATAATCAGCATGCCGGTGGCTACACCATAGATGCTCAGGTGGTGGTGTCCCCAGCGTTCGGCCATGGGCAGCAGTTCGTCAAAGGAAATGTAGACCATGATGCCCGCTACCACGGCAAAGAGCACTGCCAGCAGTGCCGGACTCAGGAAGGGTAGCAGTATCAGCATGCCTACAAGGGCCCCCAGAGGCTCTGCCAGCCCGGATAAGAGAGCCCAGCCGAATGCCTTGCGGCGGTTGCCGGTGCCATAGAGCAGGGGAAGCGCCACCGCTATACCTTCGGGAATATTGTGAATGGCCACGGCCAGTGCAACGGAGGTGGCAATACCGGTGTTGTCAAAGGCGGAAGCCACGGTGGCTATGCCTTCCGGAAAGTTGTGGATGGCGATGGCCAGCGTGAAGAGCAGGGCAGAACGGCGCAGTTTTGCGTTGCCGGCAAATTCGCCCGTGGCCTTGACGCAATCCATGCAGCCCGGGTCGGGAATTTCGTGCGGGTTTTCATCATCGGGAATCAGGCGGTCGATGAGACAGGCTAGCGCCATGCCCCCGAAAAAGGCCAGCATGGTGCCCCATTTTGCGTTTTCCTCCAGCATTTCACTGGCTGCGGGCATGAGTTCCATGAATGAAATATACACCATCACCCCGGCACTTGCGCCCAGGGCAAAGGTGAGCATGCGGGTATCCGTGCGTTTCACGAAAAGCGCCAGCGCAGCGCCGATTCCTGTGCTCAGACCCGCCAGCAGGGAAAGCCCCCCGCCCAGCAGCAGATTCTCCTGTATCCCAGTCAGCATGCGCGCAGTTTACTCCTGCTGCTTGCTCCTGTCAATTGCAAATTAGAATTATTATTGATATTAAGTTGATAATTATGAAAGCAGGTCAACATTTGTGCTCGCCATGCCCCATGAAAGGTGATAGAGTAAAAGACAGACCGCCATGAGTGATTCTACTTACATCTATGATAATGTTGGTGAGTACCTGAAGCTGGGAAAGACCATTTACAGCCCCACGATGTATCTGGGACCGGGACTTCAACCGTATTGGATGAAGGCTGGCGCCTATATGCCTGTGGATGAGACAGCCGGAGTGTTGACGGCAGAGGATACAACCAAGTTGGTTGAGAGCTGCACTACGCCTGAACAGCGTGCCGCGCTGGCAGAGAAAGGCGTCATTGATTTTATAGCAGATGGCCCGTGCAGCAAGTATCACGCTTATATATATGCCCAGGCAGAAGGCCCGCTGGTGATTCTGGTGACTCTGCATGTGGACGATTACCTGCAGCAGGGTATTGATGCCAAGTGTTCGGATATTCACCTGCCGTCTGCCGTGCCTCCCTCCTGGCGCCGCTTCGGTACATTGCAACCCATGTGGGAAGGAGCCCCTGCTTTTACGAAGGCGGATTGCCACGCTCTCGTGGATAGTTTCCTGGGGGAGAAGGAATGGGCCCGCCTCAAGGAAATTGGTGATGTGGACTTTGCCTATCAGAACGAACGCGGGCGTTTCCGTGCTTCCGTGGTATCGCAGCGCCTGGGCTATGATATCTGCTACCGCATTATTAACAGTCGTGTGTTCTCGATGCAGGAAATCAATCTGCCGACGGAATATGTGGAGCCGCTTACCCGCTTTACCAATGGTCTCATTCTGGTGACGGGTGCTGTGGGTTCGGGCAAATCCACCACCTTGGCCTCCATTATCGACTTCATCAACAGCGACCGCCATGACCATATCATCACCATGGAAGACCCCATCGAAACGGTGTTCGAATGCAAGGGCTGCCATGTGAACCAGCGCGAGGTGCACTCCCACACCGAATCCTTTGCCCGCGCTCTGCGTGCCGCTCTGCGTGAAGACCCGGATGTCATCATGGTGGGTGAAATGCGCAACCTGGAGACCATTTCCCTGGCGCTCTCCGCAGCCGAAACCGGTCACCTGGTGCTCGGTACGCTGCACACCGGCTCTGCCGCCCGCACGATTGACCGTATTCTGGATGCCTTCCCCGTGGAAGAGCAGGACCATATCCGCGTGATGGTGTCTGAATCGCTGCGCGGTGTGTTCTCCCAGCAGCTTGTGCCCCGCAAGGATGGCAAGGGCCGCGTGATGGCGCTGGAACTGCTGGTCAACAACGCCGCCGTGGCCAACTGCATCCGCGAGGGTAAGACCTTCATGATTCCCGGCCTGATCCAGACCGGCAAGAATCTGGGTATGCGCCTTATGGATGACTCACTCCAGCAGCTGTACAAGGATGGCATCATCTCTGCAGAGGAATGCCGCGGTCGCGCCACCGACCAGGTGATGATGGAGAAATTCCTCAAGGAAAACCCCGAGCCCGCCGCCCCTGCACAAGCCTGAAAAGAATAAATCCCTAACCCGTTTTTCCCTGAAATGAATAACAAGATTGATGAATTTTTCCAGGCTCTGGTAGACCAGGGCGGTTCAGACCTTCACCTCTCTGAGGGCGAGCCCCCCAAGGTGCGTGTGCATGGCGATGTGACCGCCATCCGCGAGACCCCGCTCACCCATGAGGAGATGATTGAGCTCATGGAACCCATCTGTCCGCCCAAGCTCTGGAAGGAATTCTGCGAGATTGGCGATGCTGACTTTGCGTACGAGATGAACGAGAAATCCCGTTTCCGCTGCAACTACATGAAGCAGCAGCGCGGGTATTGCTGCGTGTTCCGCCTCATTCCCACCAAGATTCTGACCATGGAGCAGCTCAACGTGCCGGAGCAGATCAAGCGTTTCGGCGAAATGCGCTCTGGTCTGGTGCTGGTCACCGGCCCCACCGGTTCTGGTAAATCCACCACCCTGGCTGCCCTCATCGACTACATCAACACGAACTTCTCCCGCCACATCATCACGGTGGAAGAACCTATCGAGTTCGTGCACCCCAGCAAGAAGAGCATCATCACCCAGCGCGAAGTGCCGAACAACTGCCCATCTTTCGCTGATGGCCTGCGTGCTTCTCTGCGCGAGGATGCCGATATCGTGCTCGTGGGCGAAATGCGCGACCTGGAAACCATTTCTCTGGCCCTCACCGCAGCAGAAACCGGTCTGCTTGTGTTCGGTACGCTGCACACCAACAACGCCCGCAAGACCGTGGACCGTATCATCGACGTGTTCCCCGCCGAGCAGCAGTCGCAGGCCCGCACCATGCTGGCCGGTTCGCTTCGCGGTGTGGTGGCCCAGTTGCTCATGAAGCGCTGCGACAAGCCCGGCCGCGTGGCGGTGAACGAAATCCTCTTTGCAACCCCGGCCGTGAGCGCCATTATCCGCGAAGGCGCCACCCAGAAACTGGCAGATGTTATCGTGGGCGGCAAGGCCATGGGCATGCAGTTCATGGACGACGCCATCTGGCAGAAGCTCCAGCAGGGCATGGTCTCCCCCGAGGAAGCCTACATGAAGGCCATCGATAAAGCCCGTTTCAAGAACTTCCTGCCCAAGGGCATGGAAACCCTCGCCAACGCCGGCGGCGCATAAGGCTGGA
>JAFZGH010000259.1 GCA_017555465.1 Akkermansia sp.
CCCTGCTCAATAAGCTCAAAGGCTTCCTTGCGGTTGATACTCTGGATGATGGTGCTGGGATCCTTCGGGTCGTTCATCAGGCCGGGTACATCCGAAATGTATACCAGCTTCACCGGTTTGAGCTCGCGGGCAAGGGCAGCAGCCGCGAGGTCTGCATTCACGTTCAGGGAATGATTTGTGCCCAGCTCACGAGCCAGCGGAGAAATCACCGGGGTGAGCTGCAGGGAAAGCGCTTCTTTCACGCGGGAAAGCTGGCAGCCAATCACATTGCCCACCATGCCGATATCCACGGGATTCCCCTCGGCATCGCGTTCCATAATTTTCTCACCCACAAAAACATTTGTACCGGGAATACCAACAGCCTTACCACCGTGTGCACGCATCATCTCCACCAGACCGGGGTTGATGGTACCGCTGAGCGTGCGCTCCACAATATCGATTGCCTCAGGCGTGGTCACGCGCAGGCCATTCACAAAGCGGGCCTCCAGCCCGGCATCAGCCATGGCCTTGGAAATAGCCTTGCCACCACCGTGCACCACCACGGGATTCAACCCCATGGTTTCCATCACCACGATATCGCGCATGAGCGATTTCACGAGGTCGGGGTTATCCATGGCAGAACCGCCAAACTTGATGAGGATAGTCTGGTCGCGGTATGCCTGCAGATACGGCAGAGCTTCGATGAGGATATCGGCCTTGTAAATCTCCTGGTCCGGTGTAACAACCTTGCGAATGGGAATCATGGTCAGATGTAGCGTTTGATTTTGAAGATGATGAGGGGCAACGCGCCGGAAAGCACCATGAGCACCAGCGATAACCACACGCCCCAGTCTGTGTTCAGGAAAGGCATGTACTTGAAGTTCATGCCGAACATGCTTGCTATGAGTGTGGGTGGCAGGAATACCACGCTCATGATGGTGAACACTTTGAAAATGTCATTCTGCTCAATGTTGATGAGCCCGAGCACGGCATCCAGCATGAAATTGATTTTGTTGGAAAGGAACGCCGCATATTCGGAAAGCGAGTTCACGTCTCGGGAAACCGAACGCAGCGGCATGTAGAGGTTGTCCTCGCCGATGCAGCTCTCCTCGTTACCGGCGTATGTAATCAGGCGCAGCAGGTTAACGAGAGCATCTCGCTGGCGGGTGATAAGGTCACCCACGCGGCCCAGTTCTTCCAACGCATCGCGCAGGTCATCGGTATCCGGGTCTTCCACTTTCTGCTTGCGGCGGGTGTGGTGCGTGCCGAACACCTTCTTGGAAAGTGTATCAAGGTCCGTACCGAAGCGCTCCAGAACGTCGGCCTGGCGATCCACCAGCGATTCCAGAAGACCCACAAACACCAGGTCTCGGTTAGTCTGGCTCATGCGCAGCAACTGCTGGGAAAACATGCGGAACGAATACGAATCCGTGTGGCGGATGGTGATGAGCAGCTTGCTCTTCAAAATGAAAGTGATTTCCGAAATAATCGGCTCATCAGTTTCCACGCGCGAAAGCACCGTAGTGGTCATGAAACGCCCCCCGTCCTCGCAGTACAGACGCGAGGTAGCCTCAATTTCGCGCATCTCATCCTTGGTGGGCATCTCAATGCAGCAGAGCGACTCTGCATACCTTAGTTCCTCTGCATCCGGAGTCAGCAAATCAATCCAGAACACATCCCCGCGGCGGTTCTCCTGTTCATTCAGGCCCACCGTGCGGGATATCCCATTCTCCGTCTGCGTGTATATGCGAATCATGGCTCCTCTGAGGGGTTGCGATTTCGTTTTTCTTACGACACCCACGCGCGCCGTGTTTTTATTATGCCGCAATTGCGTCCCAAAGACAAGTCTAAAGCTCCATTCTACGGCTTTTTCCAGTAGTCACACCCCAGAACAGAAAATCGAGTAGGGGGCTTTCGCCCCCTCTCACACCACCGTACGTGCCATTTATGGCATACGGCGGTTTCGCGGCGCGTGATTGATCCCGGAACTAATGTTCCTACCGCAACTCTTTTATCTCTCCTCGCCAGATACCGTATTGGATTTTGGCATTCATGGCAACCTCGTCCATCCATCCGGCCTTATATGCAGTTTCTGTTCGTACAGTCGGGATTTCCCCTCGAACTTCCTTTTCCACGGTTCGTTACCTCCCCGCAGTTGTTCTTCAGGTCTGGGATTCCGCATCATCGCGGCTCCATGCGGACTTTCACCGCAGTGCGCATATTGCGTCGGTCGTACCCAAAGAAAAACGCCCGGGACTCTCACCGGGCGTTTCCAGAACTTCGCTGTGTTCAAACCGCTTCCAATTATTTTTTATCAATGGTCAGCTCTCGCCAGCTATTCAGCACCTCTTTCACCTGGCTGGCACCAATGACATTCCTGATCATATTGCCCTCCTTATCCACTACACTGATGGACGGGAATCCAGGCATACCTACGCCGGGCAGTCCCTGGAATTGCGTGGCCTGCAAGGCGGAGAACATAATGCAGGCATTCTTGGCCTTGTACTTCTTCAAGTAATCAATGGCTTCTTGCTCCGTCTTATCGCCGCCAATGATAATCAGCTCCACCTTGCGGCTGGCCTTCATCTTCTTATACTGCTCCATGGCCACAGGCATGCAAGCCTGGCAATAGCCGCACCAGCTGGCGGAGCAAAGGTATATATAATAATCAGCCTTCAGATTCGGCTTGCCGTTCAAAATCTTGAATTTCTCCAGCGCTGCCACCACCGCAGGCTTAGACGAGCCTTTATTCTCCTCTGCGGCCTCTTCCTCCGCGTCGGCGGATTCCTCTACCTGCTCTTTGCTTTTCTTGCTGCCCTTCTTTTTGGACTTCTTATCTCCCTTCTTGCCCTTTTTCCCTTTCTTGCCTTTCTTTTTCTTGGGCGTAGCTTCTTCCATGAGCTCGTCAGACTCCTCCTGAGCCAGTGCAGGAGTCAAACCAACGCAGCTTACAAATGCTGCCAGCATGAACAGATAAAAAAATCGACGAATAGTCATGTGTGCATCCTAGCAAATGATTATGAGCATGTCAACCTTAATCACTTCACCGCAGACGCCGACGCGAGGAACGACGAGGACGTCCGGTCGGGCGCTTGTGCATTTTGTGTATCTGGTATCCCATCATCCCCAGAATAAACAGGCTCATCACCCCCGTTCCCAGAGGCACACACCACAATTCGCCGAAGGTAAGCACCACGTGGCATTCCGGGGCTGCAGGCAAATAACGCACCGGAACAGTCGAACCAACGCGGTAGGTGACATCATCCGATGAAAGAGTTATGCGGGAATGATCCCCCAAGGGAAGCGACATGGTCATCCGAAATTCTATAGTACCCTCGATTTCCTGTCCCTCCGGCGTAGTAAACCGATAGGCTGGCTTCCAGCGGCGATTTTTTCCCGAACCACACCGCTCGTGCCGCGTAATAACTGCCTGGGTTTCCACGCCCTCATCCAGCAGAACCATGCGTTCGTGTACATCACATCCCGTCTTGATGCCCAGCAGAAGCGCAATTTCCAGAAATAGCGCCAGTACCATGTAAACAACTGCCTTGGAATCCGCAGCCTCGTCCTTATAATTCTTCCACGTTACAATGGCAAAAATTCCGAAAAACAGAATCCCAAGCTGAGACAATACCAGCGGGTAGGCAGCCTCAGCCCAACTGGCATCCCCCGCCAGCACCTGCCCACATTGCCAGAAGAACAGCCCCAGGCAGCCGCAGCACAGCAGCGCCGTCACAATACTGATGATGAGAGGAGCTATCATACGTAACAACAGAGAATAATCAGAGCAATCACCAGCACAATCAGCAGAATCACCCACCAGCGCATATGCCCGAGCACGTGCGTCAGAAACTCGCCAATCAACTCAAAAATGAAATCAAGCATAACATCAGAACGGTCTGCCACCCTGGAATGCCGGGGCCAGCACCAGCACCGTGCGCGGCAGCAGGTAGAGGGAAAGCTGCTGAGTCTTGTCAGTGAAGTGGTGCACGCTGGCATCCTGCCGGGCAAAGCCGCCGAAGCGGGCTTCGTCTGAATCCAGCACCACCTTCCACTCCCCAGCCTTGGGCGCGGGCAGCTTGTAATCCGGGATAGCGCGCGCTCCGCTCCAGTTGAACACGAAGAGCAAGCCCCCGCGTTCAAAAGCCATCACCTGGTTCTCCTCGTCCATGTTCAGCGGGCGGGCGGGCGGCGCAGCCAGCAGGTCTCGGCGCTTGGCCAGCTCCACCATGGCGCGGTCAAATTCATTCAGGAAGCGGTAGCGCAGCATCTTGTTATCCACCAGGCTCCACTGGCGGCGGCAGTACTGGTACGAATTGCCATTGCCCTCGCGGGGGAAATCAATCCACTCCGGATGCCCGAACTCATTGCCCATGAAATTGAGCCATCCCTCACCACCGGCCGCCAGCGTCGCCAGACGAATCATCTTGTGCAGCGCCATGCCACGGTCAATGATGACGCTGGGCAAATCGCAGCTCATGTGGGTGTACATCTCGGCATCCATGAGGCGGAACGCAATTGTCTTATCGCCCACCAGCGCCTGGTCGTGGCTTTCGGCATAGGCAATGTTTGCCTCGCCATAGCGGCGGTTGATGAGCGTGTACCAGATATCGCCCACGCTCCAATCCTCGTCCTTTTTCTCCTTGAGAAGCTTAATCCAGTAATCCGGCAGGCCCATGGCCAGGCGGTGCGTGAACCCGAAGCCGCCTTCATCCACCGGGCGGCAAAGCCCTGGCATGCCGCTCATATCCTCTGCAATGGCAAAGGCTCCCGGACGCACCTGCTGCACCAGCGTAGCAGCCAGCTGCAGGTAGGTCACCGCACTCAGGTTCACCTGCGTGTTGAAATAGCAGCCCAAATCCGTAAACGGCTCATGCCCATGGTGCAGGTAGAGCATGCTGGTCACACCATCGAAGCGGAAACCGTCGAAGCGGAACTCCTCCAGCCACCAGCGCAGGTTGCTCAGCAGGAACTGCAGCACCTCCTCCTTGCCGTAATCGAACAGACAGCTGTCCCAGTCCGGGTGCATACTGTCGCGCTCGCCTGCGCAGAAATACTGCCCGCCCGAACCGTCAAAATTATTCAGCCCCTCGGCCATGTTCTTCACAGCGTGCGAATGCACCACATCCAGCAACACCGCAATACCCAGGCCATGCGCCGTGTCAATGAGATACTTCAAATCCTCCGGCGTACCGAAACGGTTACAGGGCGCAAAGAACGAGGAAACATGATAACCGAAAGAGCCGTAGTACGGGTGCTCCTGAATCGCCATCACCTGCACCACATTGTAGCCCAGCTTCGCCACGCGCGGCAGCACATTATCCGCAAACTCGCGGTAGCTGTGAATGCGCCCCTCCTCACCCGCCATGCCCACATGCGTCTCATAAATGAACGGAGTCTTCACCGTCGCCGGATTCCAGCGCGTGTGCTTCCACTCGTAGGGTTCGGCAGGTTCCCAGATAACGCCGCTGTAATCAAAAGTGGCAGCATCCTGCTCCGTGTAGCGGATCCAGGCAGGCATGCGGTCCTTGTGCACATTATCCGCGCCCACCACGTGCACCTTCACTCGCTGGCCATGCTGCAGCGCCTCCGCAGGCAGGCGCAGCTCCCACACGCCTTCCGCATCGCGGGTCATCGGGTTTACCTCCCGGTTCCAGAAATTGAAATCACCAATCAGATACA
Organism: Akkermansia sp.; assembly: GCA_017555465.1. Taxonomy (GTDB): domain Bacteria; phylum Verrucomicrobiota; class Verrucomicrobiia; order Verrucomicrobiales; family Akkermansiaceae; genus Akkermansia. Next base: position 5,662 of record JAFZGH010000259.1, read on the forward strand.
GCTGGCGCGCCCCCGGCGCCCACTCGCGGTACACCCACTCCCCCGTGGCGGCATCACGGTTAAAGCCCATGTGCGCATACGCCCCGGCAAACTCCATCAGCGAGCCATGGCGGCGGCAGATACGCTCCAGCTGCGCATCATACAAACGCATGCGGCCTTTGATTTCGCGTTCAAACGGTGCCAGCCATCCATCCGCCAGCACTAATCCGGGTATAGGGGAGCGTCTCATACCCCTATATTACACCCAGCCGGACACTTTTGCAATTTTCAATTTTGGGTTTTTGCCTTTTCGCGGTTGGCGAGGGCTATCTGCAAGGCGTTGGCCATGTTGTGGAAAAAGACGTAGAAGGCCGGGCCGATGTAGGCCAGAGGATGCACATACCACTGACTGGCGATGTAGAGGGTGAGGATGGTGTTCTTCTGCCCCAGGCATTGGGAGCATTCGCGCTTCAAGTCCCTGCCCCCCAGTTTGTAGCCCGCCACAAAGCCAGTGATGCAAACCACCAGCGAGCCCAGCACCATGGGCAGCATGTTCCACCAGCTGATGTCCATTTCCAGAACGCGTTGAGTGCCGACGCCAGCAATGATGGTGAGGTTCACAATCCAGATTCCCAACGAGACATCCCGCAACCTTGCAGGCCACGCCTTACTGGGAGGGTATACCCAGCGCAGCACGATGGCCACCAGCGCCGGGATGCCCAGCACGGTGCCCAGCTGCATGGCCACCTCGGCAGCCAGTTCGGTATAGCAGAAGCCCTCCACCTGCACAACAAAGGGCATGAGCAGCGGCGTGACCAGGCCGAACACTATCTGGCTGAGGACCAGTGCCGTGGTGGTGAACTCCACATTCCCCCGCAGCAGATTCACAATGACCGGAGCGGCTATGGCCACGGGAGCTATGCCGCAGAAGAACAGAGATTCGGCCAGCACAGGATAGCCCAGCGCGCGCACCACGCCCCAGAAGCCCATGCCTATAAGCTGGATACACAGCAGCACCCAGAGGTGCATGCGCTGCGGTTTGAGGCGTGCCACCTCAATGCCGATGAAAGTAATGCTGAGCATGAGCGCCACACTGGCAGGCAGATACGCCCCCAGCGGTGCCAGATGCTTGTGAAAGAGGCCTCCCACCAGGAAGGCCACTATCATGGAAATACTGCGGATGTGCTTCTTCATCAGGCTTCCGGCTTGGGTTCCGCCTTGCGCATCTCAATGACAGCTGCTGTGGCATCGTCGGCCTTGGGCTTGGGGTAGGAGATGCGGTTGTGGTGCATGGTGCGGATGGTGGCAAAGAACGATTCTTTGAGGCGCTCAATCTCACCCAGAGTCAAGCCGCAGTCCTGCAGGTGACCATCCAGAATGCGTCCCTTGAAGATGCCATTAATCATGGTGCGGATATCTTCCTCGGTGGGGTGCTGCAGGGAGCGCGTGGCGCTTTCCACCGCGTCGGCCATGCTCACGATGCCACTTTCGCGCGTCTGGGGAATCGGGCCTTTGTATGTATAGATGGATTTATCCACCTCCTCCGGGCATGTATCAATGAGCCCCTCCTCGAACTTGGCCTTTTCCTCCTCGTACTGGTCCAGGGCCTTGCGATAGAAGAAGTAGGCAGTGGAGACACCATGGTGCTCGCGGATAACATTGATAATGCGGATATTGAGTCCGTGCGCTTGGGCCAGTTCCACGCCCTCGGTCACATGGCCGGTGATGATGCGGGCGCTGGCTTCAGGGGTCAGTTCTGCATGCGGCGTATTGCTCTGGTCTGCGATATTTTCGGCAAAATACTGTGGGTTGCTTATCTTGCCGATGTCGTGATACAGGCCGCATACACCGGCACGGGTCACATCAGCACCGATGGCCTCTGCCCCGGCCTCGGAAAGGCGCTGCACCACCAGGCTGTGATGAAATGTACCGGGAGCCGCAATCTGCAGTTTCTTGAGCAAGGGGTGATTCATGTCGGCCCATTCCAGCCAGGTGATGGGGGTGGAGATGTTGAACAAACGCTCCAGCGCCGGCATCATGCCGCCGATGAGTGCGGCCAGCACAAAGTTCACGCCCACCGTCACCGCAAGTTCCATGGCAAAGCCACCCACATTAAAACCATCCGTGAACCCACGCAGCGGAATGGCATCCCCCATGCCGGCGGCATCCAGCCCCAGCAGCAGGTACACGGAAGTGAAGGCAATGGCACTGGCCACGAAACCAGCGCGCAGAATCTGCTCGCGCTTATGCACTCGGCCGGACACCAGAGCACAGACTGTGCCCGTGACGAAGCTCACGGCGCTGTAATTGAGAATCACAGCAGCATTCGTTCCCTCCGGGAACATCGCAACGCCGAAAATCGTGCAGCAAAGCGCCGTGAACGCGCCAAGACGACGGCCAATCATCACAGCCAGCACCGTGGGAGCCAGAGCGTATGGCAGCCAGAGCAGTACCTGCCCCTCCATATTGAAGCCGGGAATCACGGCTTTGAGAGCGCACACTCCGGTCATGATAAGCAGCTGGGCGACAATCATCGTGACCAGCAGGAAGGTGCGCCGCACCGTCAACTGCTGCGGCAGGCGCGATAAGTATGCCAGCAACAACAGCCCCATGGAAGTGAGCACCAGCCAGATAACACGAAAAGCAGCATTCCACGCATGAGAGGCAGACGACGCCGCAATAAAGCAAAGGGCCACCAGCCCCAGCAAAGCCACACCCAGCATTACCTGCGCCCCGCCTTTGAAGCGCACACCTGGCTCATCACCCGAGCGAGTCAGTTTTTTCAACAGTTGAGTCATAAAGAAAGGCATCTTTCTATCGCAGTGCGGTTGATTATACCAAAGCCCACGCCTACTGGCAAGGTAAAACTCCCGCCATCCCCCCTTAATCATTCATGCTTAATATTTATTTGCTCATGGAATAAATTTCCATCCTCCCAGTTTCACCATTTCATCAAAAGCCGCCTGTGAGCCCTGCTCTCCTCGTTCCTCGGCTATGCGCAGATACAACCGGGCGCGGGACGGCTCGGATGCCCGCGAAGCATTCCCCAGCTGCGCCAGCACAGCCATCAATGTGTATGCCTTCGGTACTCCCGCTGATGCCGCAGCCGAAAGACAACGGAGAGCCTCTGGCATATCAGCCTGCACACCAGTTCCGTTGAAATACAAATCAGCCAATGCGATATTGGCAAAGGCGACACCAGCATCCACCAGCTGTTTCAGCACGCGCACGCCTCGTTCGGCGTCGGGCGTGCAACCACGCCCGGAAGCCAGGCAGTACGCGTATGCCACGCCGCCTCGCGGGTCTCCTGCATCAGCAGCCTGGCGATACAGCTCAAATATGCGTTCAGCAGAATACACATCCGGCTGCTTCTGATATTCACCCGCGAGAGGAAGCAACGCGGCTGTGCACCCCAGCAGTGCCGCACGCTGGAACAGGCGGATGGCCGTTGCCGTATCCTGTGTAATGAGTGGTCTGAGTCCATCGGGCAGTTCTGCGCCCGGCAAAGTAAAGGCCGCCAGCTGCGCCAGGGACTCTGGGTGATTACGCACTGCAGCTTGTTTCAGGAAATCATACCCCAGCGCAACCTTACCTTCCTGCAGGTAATACAGCGCCAGCGTACCAGCTGCACCAGGGCTGCCATGAGAAGCCGCCTGCATCAGCCATTCCTGACTTTTTGTCTCATCCTCTCTTGCCGTAAAGACAGAAAGGAATTCCTCCACAAAATAATTACGGCGTTTCAGTTCTGCTTGCACGGCAGCAGAAGAGGCGCCTTCTTTCTCCAGACGCCCGGAAAGGAACAGATAGGCAGCACGAGCCCGCGCGCTGTTCGCCTTGCAGGCTTGCATCAGATACGCCATACCTTGCTTCTCATCTGCAGGAGCGCCCACTCCGCTACCACAGAGATGTGCCATCTCCACCACTGCCGGAATGTACCCGGTGGAGGCAGCCTGTTCCATCGCTGCTCGCAGCTTCACCGCCTCGGTCGCTGTCTCCGGATTCACGCGGTGCGCCTGAAGCTGCAACAGAGCCTGGCGAGCCAGCCAGGTAAGCGCCACAGGATGCCCCGCATCCGCCGCGCTCCGCATCATGCGCACGAATGCCTGTTCATCTCCCCCGGTAGCCTCCAGCACAGCCGTCACCACCATGCCCAGTTCCTCGGACTGCGTTGTTCTCAACTCATCAAGAGCCTGCTGAAAAATGGCCTGGGCATCCACAGTCTGCGCCATCACCGGGGAAAGTACCAAGGGAAGTACATAGAGGATTTGCTTCATCTCTCTATACTATCCCTAACAACAATGGCTTGCAAGCTGTTTCTGCTGCATGTGACATCATCTAATTAAGAATCATTCTTTTCTTTGCTTGACTAACAGGCGTAAAATCTGTAGAGTGTTCCGCATGGATACTGACAGCAAAAAGAGCATCGCCGCGTGGTCCTCTGTAATATGGAGCGGAGTACTTGCCGCGACGAAACTCATTGTTGGACTCATGACAGGCTCGCTGGGTATCCTGTCGGAGGCGCTGCACAGCTGCCTCGACCTCGTGGCCGCTGGCGGCACGGTCTATGCAGTCAAAGTTGCCGCACAACCGGCCGACAAAGATCATCCTTATGGCCACGGCAAAATCGAAAACCTCATGGCGCTGGGCGAAACCCTGCTGCTGCTCTGCACGGCGGGCTGGGTCATCATGGAAGCCGTGGAGCGCCTCATGAGCGATGACCCGGAAGCGCTCACGGTCACGTTCTCGTACTGGGCATTTGGTATCATCATTCTTTCCATCGTGGTGGATGTAAACCGAGCGCGCATGCTCAAGCGTGTGGCAAAAGAAACCCGCAGCGCCGCGCTGGAGGCAGATGCAGCCCACTTCACCACCGATATCTGGAGCAGCGCCGCCGTTCTGCTCGGTATCACCGGCGCCGCCGTGGCGGACATGGCAGTCTCCGGCAGCTGGCTGCACTGGCTCCTCATCCGCGCCGACGTCTTTGCCTCTCTGGTAGTCGCCGGGCTCATCCTGCACGTCTGCAAGGAACTTGGCCAGGAATCCATCGGCAACCTCATGGATAAACAAAGCAGCGAAGCCAGTGAGAAGGTACGCGCCCTCATGGCAGAGCGTATGCCCACATACCCGGTATCCCGCCTCCGGGTGCGTGAATCAGGCTCCCGTTACTATGTCGATATGGCCGTGCAGGTTCCCCACAGCCTGCACGTAGACACAGCCCACGAAATTGCCGACGCCATCGAGACGCTGGTGGCCTCTGCCCTGGATGGCGCCGAAACCATGGTGCACATGCACCCTGCCGAAAATCTGCCGGAAACCCCGGAGTTCACCATCCGGCGGCTGGCTCTCACCCACCGCTTCGGTGTGCACGGGCTGGTGCTCCAGCACACTGATGCAGGGCAATTCATCATTGCTGTTGACCTGGAGCTGCCCTCCCATGCCACGTTGGAATCCTGGCAGGTGGCCATCGAAGCCTTCCGCAGCGAAGTGAAGCGCAGTCTCAAAGCCGATGTGGTAGCGCTGCATGTCGAACCCGACCTGCGCCATCTGCCCGTTTCCAGTCTCGACCTGCCGGCAGACTGGGAAGACCAGGTGCGCGCCGCCATGATTAACCGCGGAGCCCCCCTGCCCACCAGCATCACCTGCCACAGCTGCGGCCAGGAACGCCTCTGCATCATCACCATCCCGCAGGAAAACAAGCTCACCGTCGAGGAAAGCCATACCCGGCTTACGAAACTCAACAAGAAACTGGCAGAGCGCCTCCCCGCCGTGGCCCGCATCATGGTGACCTATGCGGAATAAGCTTGTTACCGATTCGCACTTCGCCATGCTCGATTGTTTAGGTTGAGCTGGTCTGGGTAAGGCGTGGAGAGCAGCGCAGAAGCAGATGCATGTCTCCTCCAGGATGGCAGAAATGCTTTTCAGACATAAACGGAGTGGCTATTTTCCCTTAATTTCCTGATTGACTGAAAGTCATGGTATGGTATAATGCATGTTCATAGGGGTTAGAATAACCACCCCGGGACTGAAACAGTGGACGACGATATCATTTGCACAGAGAAAATCATTGCTGACCGCAAGACCTTCTTTATTGACCTGAAGAGCAATGCCCGCGGACGCGTGGTGCGCATCACGGAAAAAGTGAGCTCCAACCGCGACCGCATCATGGTGCCGGCTGAAATTCTGGATGACTTCATTGCAGCACTGGAGGACATCCGCCGCGCCAACAACGAGAACTAAGACAGTTCTCCCCGACCGGGTTATCAAATACACAGTTTGTTAGTAGGATTGACGGACATTTGTCTGGACAAGTCACTTGTTTTATGCTTAAATCCCAGCGAGACTGCGGCTAAGCTGTCTGTAATTTTCAACAACAAGAAACTATTGACTATGAAGAGAATAAAAGTGTTAAAACTCGGATGGGAGTTCCCGCCGCTCATCAATGGCGGTCTGGGGGTTGCCTGCATGGGCATATCGCGTGCGCTCGCGCAGAAGGTTGACCTGCATGTAATAGTGCCAAAGGCAGCACCGGAGGCCAGATACGATGGTTTCTCGCTGATGGGGGTGAATACCCTGAAGCACGAGCAGATGGAGACCCTGGAGGAAGGCTACACCTACGAAAGCTTCACTGTGGTGGGCAAGGCTCCCATCAACCTTGACCCCTACGCCTGCGAGGAAGGCACGCCGGGCAACATCACCTTCACCAAGGAGGGCAAGCTGCTCTTCTCCCGTGTCCACGAGGCAGACCTGGCCCTCTTTACGGGCAAGGAAGACCTGTACGCTGGCGACCTCGCGCGCAAGGTCATCGAATTCTCTAAGATTTGCGCCGTCATGGCCCGCAAATATGATTTTGACGTGGTGCACGCGCACGACTGGATGACCTACCTGGCTGGCGTGGAGGTGAAGAAAGCCACTGGAAAGCCCCTGGTGGTGCATCTGCACGCCTCGCAGTTCGACCGTGCCGGTGCAGATGCCCGCGGCTGGATTTACGACATCGAGAAATACGGCATGGAACAGGCAGATGCGGTAATTCCGGTTTCCAAGTACACCGGCACCGTGGCAGCCGGGCACTACGGCATTGACCCCGCCAAGATTTTCCCGGTGCACAACGGTGCCGACCCGGTGCATGTGTTCCACAGCAAGAAGAAGTTCCCGGAGAAGCTGGTGCTGTTCCTGGGGCGTCTCACCGCCCAGAAGGGACCGGAGTTCTTCCTGCAGATTGCGGCCAAGGTGCTGGAGCAGACCGACAATGTGCGCTTTGTGATGGCCGGCACGGGTGAAAAACTGCGCCAGCTCATTGAGACGGGAGCCTTCCACGGCGTGGGCGACAAGTTCCACTTCACCGGCTTCCTGAACAAGCAGAAGGTGAACGAATTGCTATCCATGACGGATGTGTACTGCATGCCTTCCGTCTCCGAGCCCTTCGGTCTGTCTGCCCTGGAGGCAGCGCAGTTCAATATCCCGGCCGTTATCTCAAAGCAGAGCGGCGTGGCAGAAGTGATGAAAGGCGCGCTGAAGGCTGATTTCTGGGATGTGAACATGATGGCTAAGCACATTGTCGACCTCGTGACCGATGATGAGCTGTACAAGCGCGTAGCCGAGCAGAGCGCCCAGGACATCAAGAGTTCCAACTGGGAAACCGCCGCGGATAAGATGATCAAGGTATATCACCACGTGCTGGGCTGGTAATGAACAATAAACTCCTTTCTTAATCAAGATGAATATCACTCTCACCTTTCATGCGCATCAGCCCAACCGCCTGATTCCGTACGATTTCTTCAAGATTGGCGAACACGCGTTCTATGAGGACGACCAGATGAATGGCCGTGTGCTCAGCGAAGTGGCCGAGCGCTGCTACCTGCCTGCCAACCGCATGATGAAGCAGCTCATTGAGCTTTCCGATGGCAAGTTCAAGTTTGCACTCGCCATTTCCGGTGTGATTCTGGAGCAGGCGAAATACCATCGTCCTGACATCATCACCTCGTTCCAGGAACTGGCCGAAACCGGCTGCGTGGAGTTTCTGGCCATGCCCTACTATGCCTCCCTGGCGTCCCTGTATTCCACAGGTGAGTTTGCCGAGCAGGTGGAGGAACACTGCGACCTCATCGAAGAACTTTTCGGCCAGCGTCCCACAGTGCTCTGGAACACAGGCATGCTCTATTCCAACGCCATTGCCGCCCAGGCATACGACATGGGCTTCGAGGGTATCATGGCAGATGGCAGCGGCCGCATGATGAGCAACCGCAACACCAACGACCTGCAGTGTGCTCCGCTCATCGACAAGACCAAGACCCTGCTGCGCCACCGCCATCTCTCCAATGACCTGGTAAACCGCCGCACCGATCCCACCTGGAGCGAATACCCGCTCTCGCCCTACACCTTTGCCGACTGGCTGAGCCAGGAACAGGGACAGGTTGTCAACATCTCCATGGACTACGAAACAATCGGCGAACGCCAGCCAGACAGCACCGGCGTATTCGAATTCTGGCGCACCATGATTACCGCTGCTCTGTATGCGGGCAATGAGTTCTATACCCCCACGGAAGCGGTGCGCACCTTCCCGTCATGCGGCACGCTGAACTGCCCGAATCCAGTCAGCTGCTCCACCTACGGCACCACCACGCACTGGAATGGCAACGTGATGCAGCAGGAGGCCATCAAGAAGATTTACGGCCTGGAAAAAGCAGTGAAAGCCAGTGAAGACTGTGATATGATTCACGTCTGGCGCAAACTGCAGAGTGCAGACCACTTCCACTACATGGAAAAGAGCAACTGCTTTACCCCCTACCCCTCGCCGTATGATGCCTACATCTACTACATGAACGCCCTGGCCGACCTCCAGGTGCGCGTGAAGCAGCAGGCAGCACTCATCCACAATGCCCACAAAGCCACGATGGCTTAAAAGGAACAGGGAATTAAGGATTTAATAACCGCGCTCCATTGAGTGCGGTTATTTTGTTTTCGGGATGTTAACATTGACATGCCCCGGCAATCATGCTAGAGTCAGCTCTATGGAAGACCTCTCCCTCACCCACACCATTACCAGTTACGAATGCTCGGCCGACCACCTCATGAAGCCGGAATTCTTCATGCACCTTTGCCAGGAAATGGCAGAAGAACACGCTGACAAAAACAACCTGGGATATGGCTGGGCGGTAGAGAACCACAAGATATGGGTGGAAACCCGCGGAAATTATGAACTGTTCCGGCGCCCGGCGTGGAAGGAAACCATCACGCTGCGCACCAATACCGGACAGGCAGGGGCCCTGCAGGCCCGCCGTTTTGTGGAGATGACGGATGCGGAGGGAAATGTACTGGCCCGTGCGGATTTGCTCTGGGTGCTCATCGACATCACCACCCGCCGCCCCTTCCCCATCAAGCGCGCCAATGTGCCGCTCATCGGGCTGGAATGCCCGCCCATTACCGAGGAACTGGTGTGCCCGGAATGGCCCGCCGAGTCCTGCGCCACCACACCGCATACCGCAGCACGCCGGGATATTGATTTCAATGGCCACATCAACAACAGTGCCTATCTCGTATGGGCGCTCGACTCGCTGCCCGCAGACTGCACGCCGGAGGGCAACCCCGCACGCATATACGTGGCATTCCGCAAGGAATGTATGCTGGGCACAGAAGTGCAGATTCAGCACTACCGCAGCGGCAATTTCACCCGCCATGTCATCAACTCTGCAGAAGGTATCCGCGCAGAGATTGATATTTTGTGGAGCTAAAAACATTGCCAAAAGTGCCGTTTCAGTGTATGGTAGCGGGCATGGACGCCACCATGGTGGAAAGAATTGACTCACTCTGCCGCAGACGATGCGCTTTTGCGCTGTATTGTCTGCCGGGGGAGGAGTCGCCCGTTTTCTGCATGGCGGAAGACGGGCGGGTGGAGAACGATCCTCTGTTCAAAAATGGCTTTGTGTTGTCCACCTTTGATGGCAAAAGCATCTTTATTCCCTCTGAGGCAGAAGTTCCGCCCCCTCCTGACAGCTGGGATGAGCTGGATTTAGCATACGACCAGCCCGCCACAACGCGTGAAACATATGGCGCATTGTTCAAGCTCTACACTGGATTTATCCAGAGCGGACAAGTGAGAAAAATCGTGCTGGCCCGCACAGCGGATGAACCAATTAACGAGCATTTTTCACCATATAAGGCATTTACCACAGCCTGTGAGGCCCAGCCTGCGGCATTCAAGGCACTGGTTCACACCCCGCAGCAAGGCACATGGCTGTTCTGCACACCCGAACAGTTAATCACCGGCCAGGGGCAAAGCTGGCAGACCATGGCACTGGCAGGAACCCGCATTCCCTGCACCCTGCCCTGGGATGCCAAGAACAAGCGTGAGCAGGCTCTGGTGACAGAGTTCATCAGGGAAACATTGCAGCCACTGGCAGATGATATCACAGAAAGTCCGCTGGAAAATCTGCGGGCCGGGCGTATTGAGCACCTGTGCACTCGTTTCTCATTCACCATGCCGCCCGGGCGGATACTCCGGCTGCTGGACACCCTGCCCCCCACCCCGGCAGTGTGTGGAGCACCAGTAGATGCAGCTCGAAAACTGCTGCAGCAACACCCTGATATTGAGCGTTCATGCTATGCCGGTTATCTGGGGCCCTGGGGCGGCGGCGGCGTGCAGCTCTATGTTTCCCTGCGCTGCATGCAGATTTTCCGCAACTACTGCCGCCTGTATGCGGGAGGCGGTCTCATGCCGGATTCCGATGAAGAACAGGAATGGCAGGAAACGGAAAACAAGATGGCCTGCATGCGGCAGGCCATCCGGAATGCTTATTGATTTTCCGGCTCAGGCCGCGGGCCGATGGCCAGGAACATCAGCGTCCACCCGGAAAATATCATCTCCACGGCTATCAGCGTTCCGATGAGCCAGACGGAGGATTCCGGCCAGCCCCAGATAACCATTGCCCCCAGCACCAGGGAAACGCAGGCATTGAAAAACCTCCAGAAGCGACCGGGAGTATCCCACATCGTTATGGCTACCACCATACGCAGAATCCCCGCCGTAAGCAGACTTGCCCCAATAAAGAGGGTCCACCATTCCATGGACAGCACCGGCATGAGCACGGTGAACACGCCCACAATCAGATATAACACGGATGCCAGGAGATTCCACCATCGATTCCTGCGGTGCATCACGAACTGAACAAGGCGGAATACTCCCGCTATGGCCAGCACAAAACCACCGACCCACACAGCAGACACCCCCAGCAGAAACGGAAAAGCCAGCAGGATAAAGCCGAGCACCAGCTCCAGCGCGGCGAGAATGCCCGCCACCCAAGGGCGCGAAAGCAACTGAGTACCGCCGCGGGAGCAACTACAGATACGGTCATTTTGATTGGCTGCAGACATGGTTCTTTTCCTGGTTCTGATTAAACCGCCGTCCTACTGTCTGCCAGCAAATCTGGTTCATGAAAGCATCCACATACCCGGCGCGGTTGTTATGATATCGCAGATAGTAGGCATGTTCCCATACATCACACACGAGCAACGGTTGCATACGCGGCAGCAAGGCATCCTGGTGTTTTTGAGCTGCCAGCACCACCAGACGATGACTGACTGCATCCTTGGCCAGCACAGCCCAACCGCTACCCTGCACCCCGAGTGCCGCCCCGCGAAACACCCGCACAAACCCTTCATACGACCCAAAGGCCGTATTGATGGCATCAGCCATACAGCAACAGGGTCGACAACCAATTTCAGGGCTGATATTCCCCCAGTACAGTGTGTGCAGCATGTGCCCCGCCAGATTGAAAGCAAGATGATTTGCCGCCGTGGCAGCAACTTTTTCCGGACGTTCACCCAGAGCAACCTGGCGCATCATTTCTGCGGCTGCGTTTGCCCCCTCCACATACGCTGCATGGTGGCGGGCATAATGCAACTGCACAGTTTCGGCATCGAGCAAGGGGGCCAGAGCCGACACATCATAAGGAAGCGGCGGCAGCACATAGTGTCCATCCGCATACCCATCACATAAACAAATCGTATCCATGCAGCAATGGACACGCCGTCACTCCGCATGGTTCACTGCCTGTTATAGTTCGATGGATACCACCGTGGTGTTGTCTGCATAGGGGTCATTCAACGCCTGACAGGCTTCAATGATGTTCACCGGCAGACTTCCTTCGCGGTCATTCAGGATGGCTCGCCCCACCTGAGTGAGTAATTCGGGTGCAAGCAGGTTCTCTGTACCGTCAGTAGCCAGAAGAATGAGATCATCTGGCAACAGGGGATAGGGCAGCTGCGGAGCGTCCACCAAATCCAGAGGTTCGCCAGTCACAGCAGAACGAAGCACATGGCCGCGGCGCAAAGCTTCCTGAGCAGTCATCCCCGCGCCGATGTAGCCACGGTACATATCGCGGTAGGAATGGTCCTGGTTAAGATGCAGCAGACGCCCATGACGCCACACATACAGAGGAGAATCGCCCACGCTGACCCAGCGAAGTACGCCCCCACCGACAAAGGCAGCCAGCAGAGTGGTTCCGCCGTAGACTCGACGGCTCTCAAAGGATTCCCGCACTGCCTCGTTCGCCTGATCCAGAGCCTCACGCATGCGCTGCGGCATGGGCAGGCCACCCAGTTTTTCAAAAGCGGAGACATAGGATTCAGCCGCCAGAGTAGAAGCCAGTGCGCCATCGTGATGCCCTCCCATACCATCGCAGACAACCACAAGCACGCCCTCCGGGAAGTACTTGATCTGGTACGCATCTTCCTGTCTTGCACGCTTACCTATCCACTGTGACGCCTTTACAATCATGTGTCTTCCTATTATTAACATGGATGTGGCATTCTAGCAAGGAAAAAACATTGAAGCAAGCCACCTCGTGTGTTAGAATGCGAACAGTAATATGTCATCATCCTCCCTGATTGAAGATTTGTACGATTACCTCTCGGCCCCCGGCTACGAGCCTCAGGAACTCGCCGAGATTGCCAAGGGCATGGGGCTGCACCCCTCCCAGCGGCAGGAATTGAAATCGGCTCTTGCCAAAGGTCTTCTACAGGGAAAACTGGTCAAACTGCGTAAAAGTCTCTATATGCTGCGAACCCTGCGCGAAGGCGAATTAAAAGGCCGTATGATTCAACGCGCAGGCAAACTTTTCTTTGTACCAGATGCCGGCACAGCGCTACATCTGACCGCAATAAACGGAGGAGAAGCTCCCGGTTCGCTCTTTGTTGCCCCATATTGCAGCAAAGGAGCCATGGATGGAGACCGCGTGCAGGTATCAGTGCGGGTGAAGGCTCCACTCCGCTGCCACCGCCAGAAACACCGTCCGCAGATTTCAGAAACCCGCCTAGAGGTGCGTGTACTCGAGATTCTGGAACGCGGCCACAGCCGCTGGGTGGGCACCTACAAATCAACCGGGCAATACGGACACATGGTGGGCGATGGCCGCACAAGCCCGGCCCTTGTACGGCTGAAGACACCGCCACCCCCGGAGCTGCTTCCGGGAATGGTCGTAGTCGTAGAGCCATCGGGCTATCCCATCGGCAACAGCGAGGCAACCGGTCGCATTGTACAGGTGCTGGGCTGGCCGGAGGACGAAGGGGTGCAGATTACCACCATCATGCACAAATACGGGCTTGCTGATACTTTCCCGGCAGATGTGCTGGAGGAATCAGAACGCATCCCGGCTACCATTTCAGAGCAGGAGCTGATACACCGCGATGACTGGAGGAACCGCTGCGTCATCACCATCGACCCCGAAACGGCACGCGATTTCGACGATGCCATCGCCGTGACCCGCAATGGCTCAAACTGGGAGCTGGCAGTGCATATTGCCGATGTAAGCCATTACGTGCACCCTGGTTCTGCGCTCGACGAAGAAGCCCGCCAGCGCGGCAATTCCACCTACCTGCCTGACCGAGTGCTTCCCATGCTGCCGCCGAGGCTTTGCGATGGCATCTGCTCCCTCAGGCAGGGAGAAGACAGGCTCACCCGGCTCTGCCTCATGCACATCAACCGCCAGGGCAAGGTGTTCAAAGCAGAGTTCCGGGACGCAGTCATCTGCTCCCGCAAGCGTCTGACGTATCCCCAGGCTCTGGAAGTACTGCAAGGAAAAGGCACAAGCGGAGATGAGGAAGTAGACGCCATGCTGCACGAGGCCGATAAACTGGCCCGGCTGCTGCGCCGGAAGCGTTTTGAAGCAGGGGCCCTGCGCCTGGATATGCCGGAAATCCGGATGATTACGGATGACAGCGGAGCCCCGGTGGATGTGGAGGTGGAAACCAGCGATGAAGCCCACCAGCTTGTGGAGGAATTCATGCTGATAGCCAATGAAAGCGTGGCGCATGCCCTCAACGCACACCAGCTGCCCGCCATTTACCGTGTGCATGAAGCCCCTGACCCCGCGAAACTCAGCGAACTGGCCCAGGAGCTCAAGGCATACGGCATCAAGGCCGGCACTCTTGCTACCCGCGAGGAGTTGAACGCGGTAATGGACAAGATTGAGGGGCACCCGGATGAGGATATCCTGAAAGTACAGCTCCTGCGCGCCATGATGCGAGCCCGCTACGCCCCCGATGCGCTCGGCCATTTCGGCCTGGCCAAGGGGGATTACTGCCATTTCACCAGCCCGATTCGCCGCTATGCAGACCTGGTGGTGCACCGCGCTTTTGCCCGGCTGAGCGGCACACCCTCAGCCCCCTTGCCCAGTCCCGGCACACTGGCAGCCATTGCAGACCATATTTCAGAAACCGAGCGAAACTCTGCTGCGGCAGAAAGCGAAGCCCAGCAAAGTATGATGGCTCGTTTCCTGGAGCTGCAGTGCGAAAGCGAATCCCCGCGCGTGTGGGATGCCGTGGTGCTGGCCTGCTGGCCCCAAGGCATGGCAGTAGAAGTTCCTCTGCTCAAGGTGAAAGGCTTTGTTTCCGGTGCAGATTTGCCGGATGACACCTCGTGGTATTTCGAACGCCATGCAGAGCGATGGACCAGCACGGATGCACGCTGCCTTTATCCCGGCACCAAGCTGAAAGTAATTCCCACGCGAGTGGATGCAGCCACAGGCTTTGTTGATTTCAAGCCCCGACTTTAATCTTGCTTTATCTCAGGATTCTGCTAGCATAACAACATGCTCCGAATCATCAATAAGCTGGTCACAGCCCTGCTCCTGACAGGTATCTGTGCTGCAGAGTGGGTTTCCCCTCACCCGCTGAATCAGGAAAAGAATGCCCCCAATGCTCTGCTGCCTTTCCCCAGAGAAACGGCGTGGAGTGACAAAACAGTAAACATTCCCACTGCAGAGCATTGGGAATTAAAAGGCAAGGCTGCCGGAAGCACCAGCGTGAGACTGGCATGGAAAGGATTGTTGCAGGATATTAAAGGCAAAGGTAAGGAGAAATTTACCGTAAAACTCAAGACTGCCAAGGACTTCCCGGCAGAAATGAAGGATGAGGGCTACACGCTCTCTGTCACCCCAGGCAGCGTCACCATATCTGCCGCCAGTGAGGCCGGTTTCTTCTACGGACTGCAGACCCTGCGCCAGCTGGTGGATGGTAAGAAGAGCATTCCCTGCTGCCAGATCAAGGATTGGCCAGCATTCAAGTACCGCGGCTATATGCAGGACTGTGGCCGCAATTTCCGCAAGCTGGAGCGTCTGAAAAAGGAAATCGACCTCGCCGCCCGCCTCAAGGTCAACACCTTCCACTGGCACCTGACCGATTACCCGGCATGGCATATACAGTGCAAATCCTACCCGGAGCTCAACTCTCCCAAATTCCGCACCCGCGACCTCAACGACACGTATTCCTACGCTGATATCCGCGAGCTGTTCCAGTATGCTAAAGACCGCTGCATTACTATCATCCCTGAGCTTGATATGCCGGGGCACAGCGCTTATTTCGAGCGGGCCTTCGGCTTCAAGATGCACACGCCCGAGGGCATGAAGATTGTATCCAAGCTGCTGGACGAATTCTGCAAAGAAGTGCCTGCAGACCTCTGCCCGATTATACACTTCGGGGCAGACGAAGTACGCATTCCCAATGCCGCAGAGTTTGTGGGCATGGTCACTTCCAAACTGCAGGAGCACAACCGCATCCCCGTGCAGTGGGCCAGCAACCGAGACCTGCCCGTGGCGGATACCTCCATCGAGCAGCGCTGGGGCGAAGGGCCGAACACGGCAGATAAATCCATCAACCCCGAACGCATCACCCGCCGTGCGTTTGACTCCACCATGGGCTATGCCAACCTGCTTGACCCCGCCATGCTGGTGCGCCGCTATTTCTTCATGCGCCCCTGCGGCTCTGCCAAGGGGGACGACAAGAAGCTCGGCACCATCATCTGCATCTGGCCGGACGGCAAGGTGGACAACAAGGAATGGATTCCCGGATTCTGCGCTATGTGGCCGGGCATGATGGCCATGGCCGAGCGTTCATGGATCGGCGGCGGAGCCAATGGCGATGCCCTTCCGCTGGAAATGCCGGGCCCCGATACCGAAGCAGGCAAGGCATACGCTCTGTTTGAGCAGCGCATGGCCAAACTCCGCAAGAGTATTTTTGCAGATGAGGATTTCCCGGTCTGGGAAGAAAGCAACATGCAGTGGACGGTGGTGGAACCCACGGCCAAAGAACAGGCCAATGCCACGCGAGAGGCTGTCCTGAGCGGCAAGATGGATGGGCTTGCCACCCGCAAGGCATACTGTGCCAACCTGTATTTCCGCACCCGCCCGGATACCGGCTACCTGGGTATGTTCATGGGCGCCCGCGCCGGCAGCACCGTGTGGGCCACCAGCACCATCAAGGTCAAGAAAGCAGGTAAATACCCCTTCATGATTGGTTTTGACGCCCCTGCCCGCTCTAACCGCCGCTGGACCGGCGTACCGAAAAACGGAGAATGGTCACAAACCGGCACACGCATCTGGATTAACGGCAAGGAAGTCCGCAATCCCAGAGTCTACAGGAACGCAGGCAAGTTCCAGCATCCCGGTAATGCCTGGAACTTTGAGGCCCCGCTGGATAAGGAGGAAATCTGGTGGTCTCTCGACCCTACCGAGCTGGAACTCAAAAAGGGAGAAAACACCATTATCATTGAACAGCCTTATGTCGGAGAGCATCAATCCTGGGGTATTTCATTCATTCCCCTGTTCAAACACGCTTAAACAGAGGCATGACACCCAACAAAATCATGTAAACACGCAAGATTCTTGACTTTTACACGTATTCATAGTAGACACTAGTCATCAACAGTCCCTTCATCTCCATATGAAAAAGACATACATCATGATTCTCTGTGGCCTGGCCATCGCCGGAGCCACCACCACATACTGCTTCTCTCAGGGCAATCAGGAAGTCCCCGCTGCTCCTGTGGCAGAGGCCGCAGCACCTGCCGCAGAAGTTGCAGCACCGGTTGCTGCTCCCGCCGCTCCTGTCAGCCCGACCAACATTTCTGCAGAGGACGCAAAGAAGGCATTCTCCTACTTCATCGGGTACCGCTTCGGTCAGGAAGTTTCTGCCGGGGCAACTACTCTCACAGCGGATGATTTTGATAAAGACACGTTCTTCCAGGCGCTGCAGGACAGTCTGACTGGTCAGCAACCCAGCATGGACCAGGCCACCATTGAAGCCGGCATGAACGCTTTCGTCATGACCATGCAGCAGCGCGAGCAGATCAAGGCCGAGACCAACCTGGCTGCAGGCAAGGCATATCAGGAAGAATACGCCAAGGGAGAAGGCGTGACCAAGACCGAGTCCGGCCTGCTCTACCGCGTCATCACCCCCGGCGAAGGCCGCAAATACGACCCCGCCACTGATGGTCAGGGCGCTATGTGCAATGTCTCCTACGAAGGCAAGCTCATTGACGGCACCGTGTTCGACAAGAGCCAGGCTCCCATTGAAATGCCCATTGACCGCGTGGTGCCCGGGTTCTCTGAAGCTCTGCAGCTCATGCCCATCGGCTCCACCTGGGAAGTGTGCATTCCCTCTGAACTGGCCTACGGGCCGCAGGGACCTGCCCCCATCGGCAACAACAGCACCCTCATTTTCACCATCACGCTCAATAATATCACCAAGGCACCTGCTCCGCAGATGGACACCCGCTCTCTGCAGCAGCTCCCCCCGGAAGTGCTGCAGCAGCTTCAGCAGCAGGGTCTTGAGATTACCCCTGATGATGCACCGGCGGAAGACGTAACGCCTGAACTGCCTGAAGCCACTGGCACCTCCCTGCCCACCCCGGCAGAACCGGCTGCAGCTCCTGCAGAAGAGACTGGTTTCTAATATTCCCGGATTCCCTCACAAAATGCCCTGTCCTTCACACGACGGGGCATTTTTTATGCCATGATGCCATATTTGACACAAGGTTTTCTTGACTTAATTTGAACGACCGTTAGAATATGAACATCCAAAACCTCACCTATTATGAAGTTCCCCATTATCTCCACCGCTATCGTGACACTGGCTGCACTGACTGCCACTGCTCAGGCCGAGATCAAGATTGTTTCCGTCAACGTACAGGAACTCTACACCAAGTTCTACAAGCGTTTCGACACTGAAACCACCCTGCAGAAGCATCTGGCTGAAATCAAGGCCGACATCAAGACCCGTGAGGACAAGCTTCGCGCCCTGCAGGCCGAACTGAAGAAGATTCAGGACAAGTACGACTCCAGCCTCTCTGACTCTGCCGTGGCCAAGCTCCGCGAGCAGTACCAGGCCAAGGCAAATGAACTCAAGGCTGCTGACCAGGAACTGAAGGACTTTGTGCAGCGCCGCGAAGTTGCCTTCCGCGAGATGCGCAACAGCGAAATGCGTCTCCTCATGGAAGAGGTTCAGACGGCCGTCAACACCGTTGCCGACCAGAACGGTTCTGATATCGTGATTGATTCCGGCGCCATTTCTCCCCAGCCCCAGATTGGTATCGGCACCCGCGTGTTCCCCTATCTGAAAAAGGACATCGACCTCACCCCGGAAGTGCTCAAGCAGCTTAACGCCGGCGCACCCCAGGGCTTCGACCCCGATGCCGAGCTGAAGCGTCTGTACGGCACCCCCGAATCCAAGTAATTTAACACCATACCCCTGAGCTTATCATGAACCTCACTCTCTCCGATGTTCTCAAGCTCACCGGCGGTAAACTTCTCAACGAAACGGCTCCGGAGATTGAAATCTCCGGAGTCGCTACGTTGGATGGAGCCTGCCCCGGCGAGATTGCCTTCCTTGGCAATGAGAAGTATTTCAACGATTTCCTGGCTACCAAGGCCAGTGCCGTACTGGTTCCCCCGGCGCTCCCCCAGTATCCCGACGGAGTGGCTTTCATTGAAGTAGAGAATCCCTCTCTCGCATTCAACGCACTGGTGGGGCATTTCATGAAGGCCAGCACAGACTTTGAACCCGGCATTCATCCCACAGCGTATGTTGACCCCAGCGCCAAGCTTGACCCCACCAAGGTACGTATAGGCCCTAATGCGGTGATTGAAGCCGATGCCGAAATCGGCGATGGTTCTGACATCGGCCCCGGCTGCGTTATCTGCAAATCCGTGAAGATGGGGCAGAACTGCAAGCTTTATCCCAAGGTCGTCATCCGCGAGCGCTGTATCCTGGGCAACCAGGTGGTCATCCAACCCGGCGCCGTCATCGGCGGCGATGGTTTCGGCTTCCTGCTCAACAAGGAAACCGGATGGTACGACACGATTGACCAGGTGGGCATCGTCGTCATCGGTGACCGCGTGGACATCGGCGCCAATACGACTATTGACCGCGCCCGCTTCGGTCGAACGGTAATTGGTGATGGAACAAAGCTCGACAACCAGATTCAGATTGGCCACAACGTAACGCTCGGTAAGCACTGCATCATGTGCGCCCAGAGCGGCATTGCAGGCAGCACCCACGTGGGCGACTACGTGACCATTGCAGCCCAATGCGGCATTACCGGTCATATCAAGATTGAGGATAAGGTGGTTGTGGCAGCCCGTTCCGGGGTCATGAGCTCTCTGGAAACCGGCAAGACCTACTGGGGTGCACCTGCTGTACCCTACGGCGAAGCCGCGCGCCAGTTTGCCGCCATGCGCAAACTGCCCGAGGCCTTCAAGGAACTCCGCGCCCTCAAAGCCAAGGCTGAGGAAATCCAGGAGCTCATCAACCAGGC
>JAFZGH010000260.1 GCA_017555465.1 Akkermansia sp.
CCGGCATTTCACATGCACATTTCCGGTCATTTTTCTGCCCATCTGTTTTATTATCAAGAGCAAAAATTCACTTTAGGCTTGCAATATCCAGAATTTGTGGTATATTCCCTGCCGAATTGCTGGGCAATCCTGCCCGGTATCATTCAAAAACAACATCAAAACCAAGATAATCATTATGAAGAAGATTGCTATCCTCGCCCTTACGGCCGCTGCTTTCGTTTCCTGCCAGCAGCAGCAGCAGCAGCAGACCACCGAGGTTGTGCCCCCCGCACCCCAGGTGGAAGTTGTGAAGGGCAAGTAAGTGATACCTGAAAGGGGAATCCCCTTTCACATTTTCACTTCAATTCCTCAAGATGCACCCGTCCAATCTGGGCGGGTGTACTTTTTTCTGCCATCTGACAACCTATTTTTTATACTTTAGGCTTGATTTATCAAGCAAGGGTGCTATATTGATTTTAGCCAGTCTAGCTATCCTTGCTCGATTGGTGCATCAAACAACATCAAAACTAGTAAGATAATTATGAAGAAGATCGCTATCCTCGCTCTTACGGCTGCCGCTTTCGTTTCCTGCCAGCAGCAGCAGCAGCAGCAGGTTCCCGCCGAGCCCGTTGCTCCCGCTCCCGTGGTGGAACCCGTTAAGGGCAAGTAAGTGATTTCGGAAAGTATCTCTTTCCTATCACACAATCAAGAGACGCGTCTGGCTCTGCCGGATGCGTTTCTTGCTTTTTTTGAGATACCCTGCGGGCATTCAGGAATGGCCAGGCCTGCGGGCTTCTGAACCGCAGCAGAAATAGTTGGGCCGCAGAAGGGGGATGAGGCCGGAAATGTCACAAGACAGGGGTTGACCAAAAGCCCTGCATATCGTATGATAAGCACATGAGCGAAGAAGAAACAAAACCAACACCCGAGGAAGAAAACATCGAAACGCCCGAGCCCCAGGCTGAGGAAGCTGCCGAGGAGCAGCAGCCTGTAGATGAGCTCACCAAATGGCGTGAAATGGCGCTGCGCACCGCTGCAGAATACGACAACTACCGCAAGCGCTGCGTGAAGGACCGCGAAGATTTCACCAAGTACGCCAACCGCAGCCTGCTTGAGGAGCTGCTGCCCGTGATTGATAACTTTGAGATGGGCATGCAGATGGCCCGGCAGGACACCAGCTCCATGATTTACATCGGCATGAGCATGGTGCAGAAGCAGCTGGCTGATTTCCTTGCCTCGCAGGGCGTGGAGGCCATCGAGGCCGCACCCGGTCAGGAGTTCGACCACAATGTGCACGAGGCCATCATGAGCGAACCGAGCGATGAGCCGGAGGGCACCATCATCCGCATTCTGCGCAAGGGCTACAACCTGCGCGGCCGCCTGCTGCGCCCCGTGAATGTGGTAACCGCCGCTCCCCGCGAAGAAGCCGCCCCCGAGGCCTGATAACAACTCCTTACCTTTTCAGACACACAATGGCACAGGATTACTACGAGGTGCTGGGCATCGACCGCAATGCCGATGATGCCACCATCAAGAAGGCCTACCGCAAGCTGGCCATGAAGTACCACCCCGACCGCAACCCCGACAACAAGGAAGCGGAGGAGAAGTTCAAGGAGCTGGGTGAGGCCTACGAAGTGCTGAGCGACGCCGACAAGCGCGCCGCCTACGACCGCATGGGCCACGAGGCATTCAAGAACGGTGGCATGGGTGGCCCCGGCGGCATGGGCGGTTTCGGTGGCTTCACCGACCCCTCCGACCTGTTCTCGCAGATTTTCGGCAGCGCCTTCGGTGGTTTCGGAGGCATGGGTGGCATGGGTGGCCGCGGCGCACGCCGCAAGGCAGACCCCCGCCGTCCCGGGTCCGACCTGCGCACCGACCTCGAAATCA
>JAFZGH010000261.1 GCA_017555465.1 Akkermansia sp.
CGATTTGTACACCAAACAGAACAGCCCGGAAGCCGCCCGCTCTGCCTATGCCAAGGCCTACGCCGCATATTCTGCCCTGGCCGCCGGTGGAGATAACGAAGCGCTCTACTGGCAGGGATTCATGGAACTCAATGCCCTGGGTTGCCCCAAGAACGCCTCCGCCGGCATTGCCCATCTGGAAAAAGCCGCAGCAGGCGGCACATTACCCGCCGCATACCAGCTGTTCAAGGTCTACACCAAGGGGCTGGGCACTGCCGCAGATGAAGCCAAGGCCCTCACCTACGCCGAACAACTGGCCACCCAGGGTAAGGACGCCCAGATGGCCTATGTGGCTGCAGATACCTACCTGAAGGGCAAAGGCATTCCCAAAGATGAGGCAAAAGGCCACCAATACCTGGCCCAGGCCGTGGCCGCCCAGGTACCCGCCGCCCTTTACCACCACGCCTGGCTGCTGCAGGAAAGCGGCAAACACGCAGAAGCCCTGGAAGCCTACCGCGCAGCCGCCCTGCAAGGGCATGCAGACGCCGCCGTGAAAGCCGGCTCCATGCTCATTTTCGGTGAGGGTGTGGAAGCAGATTCCGCAGAAGGCCTCAAAATTCTGCAATATGCTGATTCCGCACTCGAAAGCCCCTTTGCGCCGTACGAACTGGGGCGGTACTACGACAGCGTGGGCGAAGGAGCCCTGGCAGATGAATATTACATCACCGCCAGCAACCGCGGCTACCCCGCTGCCATGGCGCGCCGAGGGCTGCTGCATCTCGACCCCACCTCCTCCCTCACCTGGAATCCCACCGCCACCTACCATTGGTGGAAGCTGGGTGCAGATGCCGGGGATAAGACCTGCACGCTCTACCTGCGCCTGTATCTCTATGTGTTCACCCCCCTCCTCCTCATCCTAATCTTCGGGCTGCCGCTCTACTTTGTGCATCAGCTGGTGAAACGCCGCCAGCAGAACTGACCCCATGGCCACCACCATCAGCAGAGGAGCAAAGATAAAGCGAGGGCTGCGCATCCTGTGGTTCGCGCTGGTGGCAGGCTTGCCCCTGTACTACCTGATGCCCGACCGCGACTGGAATTACGAATACTGGGGAGCGCCTGAGCAAATCATCATCAGCCGCATGCGCTGGAACAACCCATGGCATTCGGATGAAAACGTTTACTCCCGCATCTTCGTTGCCCGCCCCTCTGCTGACCACAGGCAGCATTTCCGAGTTTTCTCAGCTAAGAGTGAAGCAGATAAACTCCTGCACGACCTGCTGCAGCAATACAAGCTGCCCTCCCCCTACCGCTATGGCGATTACCACGGGCACGGCTGGGTAGATGTGGTGGAATGCGGAAACGGACTGCTGCTGCTGGCTGATTACAGCCGCAACAAGGGAGGGCTTTTTTCCTCACGCATGTCGTGGGATACCGTCATGGAGCATTACCCCCTGCACTTCCGCATCATGTACAGCTGGGCCTCGCTGGGGGTGCTGACGCTCCTTCTTACCCCCTTTCTGGCGCTCCCCCTCTGGCTGGGTTATCTTGTCTTCCGCGCGGTGCGGGCCTTCTGGCGTATCCGCTGAGGATTCGTAAATTACGCTTTACAAAAATGCCAGTCATCGTATAATTGGCAGCATGAAACTGCTCGGCTCCATCCTCTACCACATCTTTGTTGTTCTCGGTTGGTCATTCCTCATTTCTAAAGTTCTTTCGCGCCTCCTCGGGCTGAAAGAAAAAGTAGGGGACAACCTCGGGCTGGCCCTGGCTTATTTCCTGACCATTGTTCTGGCTGTTTCCGTGTGCTGGTATATCTACAACCGCAAAGCGCCGGATTCAGAAGTATCCCCCGCCCAGTTAACAGAGCTGCAGCCTGAGATAGACGACCTCCGCCAGAACTTGCAGAAGCCGGCTGTGATTCTGCGCAGTACCCTCCTGACAACCGATATGCCCAAGGGACACGTCAGCTGCCTGGGCCGTGTCACCTGGCAGAAGCCCGGTGAGGAATGGCCCGTCGATGCCGATGGCAACCGTCTCGAACCGCTGGCCACCCTGTTCGTGCCGGATTTGCCCGGCGTGCCGGCTGAGCTCAGTAATGTGGCACTCGTCACCATTTTTGCCACAGAAGAAGGTTGGTCCGAAAATCCGGAGGAAAAGCCGCAGCTTGGCTGCGTCATCCGCACCTACCCGAGCCTGGAAGGCCTGGTTCCCTGCGATTATGTCTCCAGCATATGGAAAACCTGCCTCCTCACCCCGGAAGCAGTGAAGCATGATATGCCCCGTTGGCCGAACTGCGGCGGGACAGATGAAGAGTGGGATATCATTCGCTCTCTCGAAGAGAAACACAAAATGGACTATGACAAAAACATCTGCGATATAGTCTACGAAAGCATCCATAAAGCAGATTTCCCGCAGTCTTTCTCTGCTGATGATTCCCTGCACGCCGTGTACGAAACTCACAAAATCGGAGGTTATCCCACCTATATCCAGGACACCGAAGCGCCGAGGAATTACACTTATGTCATGCAGATAGGTTACGACCCCGATGCCGGTCTGGAATTCGCGGACTGCGGTTGCTATTACTTCTACTACAACGCGGAGAAAAACGACTGGAGGGTCGATTTCGACTGCTACTAAACTGAACCACAACATATTCAGGACTATCAATTATGCGCAACATTCACCACTTCATCATCCAATCACTGGCAGCGCTGGCGCTGACCATGCCGCTCGCATCTGCCACAGATGAAGGGCTGAATGAGGAATTCCGCAGAGCAGTTGACAAATGCTACCATTCCTGCAGCTTTGACGGCACCGAACTGCGAGCCCTGCTCCAGAAAGGCGCCGATGTGAATG
The DNA here is from genome assembly GCA_017555465.1 of Akkermansia sp. GTDB lineage: Bacteria > Verrucomicrobiota > Verrucomicrobiia > Verrucomicrobiales > Akkermansiaceae > Akkermansia. The sequence goes on from JAFZGH010000261.1 coordinate 2,836, forward strand.
CCGTGGATGCCGATGGGAATAATGCACTGATGCGGCTTATCCAATCTGCCGACGGCCACAGCGAATACAAGATTCAGAAAGAACTTTTTGAATTGCTGCGAGATGCCGGAATCAACCTTCACGCCCGCAATAAGGCCGGCATGAACGCGGCTGAACTGAACTGCTGCCTGTACTGGCCCTACAAGTTTCTGGAAAA
>JAFZGH010000262.1 GCA_017555465.1 Akkermansia sp.
GCGGGTGGATTTCTGAGTCACCTGCGCCAGCAAAGTACCGCGCACCGCGGCTGTTGCAGCCTCGGCGTTCAACTCTGTTGTGCTACCGAACTGCATGGCCGTTTCAGTGGTTGGCGGTTAGGCGGCGGGCTGTTCGGCAGGGGCCGGAGCAGCATCCAGAGCCGGCGTGGGAGCAGGCACCGGGCCTTCACCCTCTGCAGCGGGAGCCGGAGCAAGATTCTCCAGGTTCTCCACCGGGGCTGCGGGCTGCTCAGCAGCGGCAGGGGTCGTCTGCTCCACAGGAGCCTCCACCTTCTTCACGTTCAGATCGGACTTCTCATTCTGGAAGCGCGCATTCATCAGCACAGCCAGCACGAAGCAAAGCCCCATGAACAGCGTACCGAAAAGCACAGTACCCTTCTTGAGCACATCTGTGGTCTGAGCACCGAAAGCCTGGTCTGTCATCTGCGCACCGAAAGCGGCACCAAGACCTTCCTGCTTGGGGCGCTGCATGAGCACTACCAGAAGCAGCAGGGCACACACGATGAGCAGCAGAGCGAAAACAATGTAAATAGCGGCGTTAAGCATGGCGGGGATTATATCGTATTAAAAAGGGTTTGTAAAGGAATCAGGCGATAATTTCGTTCAATTCATTGCAGATGACGCGCTTGGGCGTAATGGGCTTATCATCCCAAGCAAAGCTCATGATGATGATGCGCTCACCCTTACCAATCAGATGGGCGGCCGCACCGTTCACAATAATCTGGCCGGTTCCGGGGGGGCCAACCAGCACATATGTCTCGAAACGGTTTCCACTGGTAACAGAAGCAACCAGCACTTTCTCGCCCGGCCAGAGACCAGCGGCTTCCACCAAATCCTGCGGAATCTCAATGCTGCCCTCGTACTCCACGTCGCCACGAGTGACCATGGCGCGGTGAATCTTGGATTTAAGCTGACAAACTAGCATGACTGTGAATGCGAATGACCGCCAATGAAACTACTTTTTACCCAAAAGGTCAAGCACAATCAGGGAAAAGCAGGTATTTTTTATGTCAGAAGCCGGGCGCAGACCGCGCAAGCAGGCTTGCAGCCCCGCGCCGGGCAATACTGCCGCCCCCATAGCACCATCTGAAGATGCAGCTTCCCCCAGGTTTCCCGGGGAAAGCATTTCTTCAAATCAGCCTCCACCGCTTCCACTGTTTTTCCGCGGGAAAGCCCCCAGCGCCGCGCCAGGCGGTAGATATGCGTATCCACCGGAAACGCCGGATATCCGAACGCCTGATTCATCACCACACTGGCTGTCTTGTGCCCCACCCCGGGCAGGGCTTCCAGTTCCTCAAAACTACCGGGCACCTGCCCGCCGTATTTATCCATAAGGATACGTGCCGTTTCCACCAGACGGCGGGCCTTCATCTCCGTAAGCCCGCATGTAGCAATGAGCGGCTGCACCTGCTGCCACTCCAGCGCCGCCATGCTGGCCGCATCCGGCGCCAGCGCAAAGAGGGCAGGAGTCACCAGATTCACCCGCGCATCCGTGCAGCGGGCAGAAAGCATCACCGCCACCAGCAGAGTAAAGGCA
>JAFZGH010000263.1 GCA_017555465.1 Akkermansia sp.
CAGCAGCATGGGCAGGCAGCCGCCCATGGGGGAAATGCCGTAGTCGCGGTAGAGCTTCATCATCTCCATCTGCACCTTCTGCTGGTCGTTGGGGTATTTCTCCTTGAGTGCCTGCATCTGCGGCTGCAGCAGGCTCATGCGCTTCATGCTGGTGTAGCTCTTGCGGTAGAGCGGCCAGATAAGCAGGCGGATGGTGATGGTCATGGCGATGATAGCCCAGCCCCAGTTGCCCAGCCAGCCGTGGTAGAGGTTCACGATCCAGTTCATGGGGTAGGCGATGATGGTGAACATGCCGTAGTCCATGATGCGGTCAATCATGCGGAAATCATCGGTCATCTCATCGAGCATGAGATTGAGCTTCGGACCGGTGAAGATATCATAGGAGAAGCTCTTCTGGCCGCCCATCATGGTATCAGTCTTGCCGGCCAGGGAGAAATCGGGCATGCCGAGGGCCACTTCCACGCATTCGGTCTTGTCACCGCTCACCTGCAGGGGATACATGGCGGGGGCTGCATACAGGGCGTTGTTGCCGCTGGTCTTGTCGGGCTTCACGAGGGAGGCGTAGTACTGGTTCATCACGCCTGCCCATTCGAGGCTGTCGAAGTCCTTCTCATAGCTGCGCTGCTTTTCCTTGCCGAGCCAGGGGCGGAAATCGCTGGCGCCGTTTTTCTCAAAGCTGCCGTCCTCCAGGTGCACGTAGTAGGTGTAGTAGGCGGATTCATCCTTGGAAATCTGGCCCATGCCGCCGGCGTAGAGACCCCAGTCCTGGGCATTCAGTGTCTGGCCGGAGGTGTTCTGCACATCCACCTTGAGGTTGAGCACATAGGCGTTGCCTTCTATGGTTTCATCTCCCTGCTGGAGGGGCTTGAGGGTGTATACCTTGCGGATGATGAGGTCGCCCACGCGGCCGAGCAGGGTCACCTGGTTCTCGTTGCTCAGGTCGGCGCGGTATTCGTACACAGCCTGGTCAAACTGCGGGGCGCGGTCGTTGGAAAGACCGAACATGAGTGCGCCGATACCGGCGTCCGGATTGGAATTGAGGCTCACATCTGTGCCCTTCAGCTCCTCGCGTGTGCTGTTGATGACCTGCCCAAGCATCTCAACGCCGCTGATAGCGCCGCCGATGTTGGTGAAGTTGTACTTGGCTACGGGTTTGCCTTCGGCATCCTTGCTGGTGAGCGTGGCAATCACTTTCTTCTCCACTGCGGGGGCGGGTGTGGCAGCCGGGGTGGTTACCGGGGCAGAGGTGGGAGTGGCGGCCGGGGTGGCGGGGGCCGCCGGGGCGGTGATTGTGGCGGCGGAGGGAGCAGCAGCTGCCGCTTCCTTTTCCTGTGTGCTGTTGTGGTACCACTGCAGACCCAGCAGGCCAATGCAGAGAGTTACGACAAACCATCCTGTTTTATCCATAAGTTGTGTTCTGGGGTTAGTTAGTTGTTAAGATGTCAGTGTATGTTGAATGGAAAACTTTATTTCCCGCGGCGGGGCGGCACCGGGTCGTGCCCGCATCCTCCCCACGGGTTGCAGCGCAGTATGCGCCAGATTCCCAGTGCTGTGCCTTTGAATGCGCCGTGTGTCTCCACAGCCTGTATGAAGTAGGTTGAGCAGCTGGGGGTGAAACGGCATCCGCTCATGGGGCCTGCTATGATGTGCAGCGGCTTGCTGATGAAGCGCTTGTAGAACAGCACGGGCAGGATGACGATGCGTTTCAGCATGCGGTTGATTGTCAGGTGGTAAAATGACGGCGCTTGAGCAGGCGCAGTAAGTCCTTCTCAAGCTCGGTATAGGAGGCGGTGCTGGCGGTATGCCGCGGTATGAGCACCACATAGTGCCCGTGCTGCAGCGGTGCGCCGTGGGCTCTCAGCAGTTCGCGCACGCGCCTGCGAAGCAGGTTGCGCACAACCGCGTGGCCCAGCCGCTTGGTTGTGATAATCCCGAAACGGGATTCCTTTGCGCCCGCACCCTCGCCGGAATAGGGAAGGGTGCTGAGCACAAGAAAACGCCCTGCTGCGGATGAGCCTTGCGCACGCACCATGGCGAACTCGCTTGCTCGCTTCATGGTATGCTGCCGCTTGAGCTGCATCGTAAACAGGGCGTTGGTTTCTCCTGCAGGGCAGGGAGCACCCGGGGCGCTCTCTACAGAAACCCTGCCGGGGCTTTAGCCGTGCTGGATGATGTGGCGCTTGTACTGCACCTCTGCACCCTTGGGCAGAAGACGCTTGCGACCCTTGGCGCGACGACGGGCGAGGATGGCGCGGCCGTTCTTGGTTGCCATGCGGGCGCGGAAACCGAACTGGCGCTTGCGGCAGCGCTTGGAAGGCTGGTATGTTCTCTTGCTCATAATTCTTTATCTTGTTTTGAAGTGGTTTCTGCAGGGCCGTTCAGAGACGGCCGGGTGCGATATGATACCCGAAAATCGGCGTATGTCAAGCACCGTTCGTGATTTTTTTTGCTTTCGCTGTGAATTCACGAATCAGAAACCATGAATTTGAGCTCTGCCTCGCAGGTTACTTCACCGTTTACCAGGCAGCGGCCAGTGGCCATGCCGATGGCGCCGCGCATCTTGGTAAGCTCTGTTTCGATGATGAGTACATCTCCCGGCACCACGGGGCGGCGCCACTTCACCTTGTCGCAGCTCATGAAGAAGCCGATCTTGCCTGCGTTCTCCGGCAGACGCAGCATGAGCACCGAGGCAACCTGGGCCATGGCTTCCACCTGCAGCACGCCGGGCATGACCGGGTGGCCGGGGAAGTGCCCCTGGAAGTACTGCTCGTTCATGGTCACGTTTTTCTGGCCCACGCACTTGTGGTCGCCTTCGAACGCGATGATGCGGTCCACCATGAGGAAGGGGAAGCGGTGCGGCAGCACTTTCATGACTTCCATGGTATCGAGCACGGCATCGCCATTCGGGATGGTGATGGGGCGCGGACGCTGTGCCTCGATGCTTTCGTACTTCTGCTGCAGCTTGGCAGCCATCTGGGTGTTGATGCCGTGGCCGGGCATGATGGCAATCACGTGGCCCATGATGCGGCGGCCGCAGAGGATGAAGTCGCCGATGAGGTCCATGGCCTTGTGGCGGGCGCATTCGTTGTGGAAGCGCAGGCCGCCGGCGCAGAGGTATTCCTCGCCTTTGATGACGATGGCGTTATCAAGCGTGCCGCCCTGGATGAGTCCCTTCTCGAGCAGCGGCTGGATATCTTCGTAGAAGCAGAAGGTGCGGGAATTGGAAAGCTCTTTTTCGTACGTCTCCGGCGTGATGACGCTGTCGAAATACTGGGTCACGCGGCCGTTCGGGCCCACCGCGGTGAGTGAGATGCGGAAATCGCGGCTGGGCATGATGACGATGGTGGAGCCATTGGCGTTTTCCACCTTGATGGGTTCGCGGATTTCCCAGATCTGCAGCGGGGCGTTCTGTTCCACCACGCCGGCTTTCTTAATCATCTCCACGTAGGGCAGGGCGGAACCATCGCCGATGGGCGGTTCGCTGGCGTCCATCTCGATGATGGCGTTGTCCACCCCCATGCCGGTGAGGGCAGAGAGGATGTGCTCTACGGTGTGTACGGTTACAGCGCCATCTGCAATGGTGGTGGCGCGCTCAACTGACTGCACCTTGGATGCCGAAGCGTCCAGGAATGGCTTGTCCGGCAGGTCTACGCGGCGGAACTTGAAGCCTGTGTTCGGTTCGGCGGGTTTGATGATGAGCTTCACCGTCTGACCGGTGTGCAGCGATGTGCCCTCCAGCGTGGAGGTGCACTTGGCAAGGGTTTTTTGCATGCGTGTAGCCATAACTCGTACCTGCATCATACACAATCCGGAGTGAAATGTGAAGTAAAATCTAGAATTTGGGGGCAAGTTATTTGGTGAGACGCTGAATTTTGAGCAGTTGAATCTGAAAAAGCTTGCAAAATGGGACGTTTGGGTGTACTGTTGCGCCCCCGCGCGTTCAGCAGGCGCGTTAACCGGAATCCCGCTCTTATGTCTTACCACGTTACAGCTGCACTTGTTATTTTCCTGATTACCTACGCATTGATTATCTCGGAAAAGGTGCAGCGGACGGTGATTGCGCTTTTTGGCGCGATGCTCATGGTACTGGCCGGTGTGATTTCCCAGGAACAGGCTATAGCGCATATTGATTTCAATACGCTGGCGCTGCTGATTGGCATGATGATCCAGGTGCTGGTGCTCAGCAAGACCGGGCTTTTCCGCTTCCTGTCCGTCTGGGCGGCGCAGAAGACCAATGGTAATCCGGTGGCCCTGCTGATTGCGCTTTCCGTGATGGTGGCCGTCTGTTCTGCCTTCCTGGATAATGTGACCACGGTGCTGTTAACAGTGCCCATTACCTTTACCCTGACCAGGGACTTGAAGGTTTCCCCGCTTCCGTTCGTGATTGCGCAGATTCTGGCCTCCAATATCGGCGGTACCTGCACCATGATTGGCGACCCGCCTAACATCATGATTGCCAGCCAGGTCAAGGAGCTGGACTTCAATGCCTTCATTGTGAATCTGACACTGCCCTGCGTGATTTCCTTCGTCCTGACGATGGCGATACTCCTCTTCATCTACCGCAAGGAATTTGCCAAGGTGAGCAAGAATCATAACCGCATCATGAATATCAAACTGGTGGGGCTGATTCGCAGTTATGGTCTGCTGGTGCGCTGCCTGATTACGCTGGTGTTCACCATTGCGCTTTTCTGCTGCCATGGCTTCATCCCCAACTGGGGGCTGGAGAGCGGCACGATTGCTGTGACCGGTGCCTCGCTACTGCTTCTGCTTACCATGCCGGACCGCGAGAAAGCGCTCGAATACATCTTCTCCAAGATTGAATGGACCACCATTTTCTTCTTCGTTGGCCTTTTTGTGCTGGTCGGCGGGCTTGAGGTGAACGGTATCATCAACTGGCTGGCGGCTCAGACGATGTGCCTGACCGGCGGCGAACCCGTTGCAACTACCATGAGCGTGCTCTGGCTCAGCGCCATCATGAGTGCGTTTGTGGATAATATCCCCTTTGTGGCAACCATGATTCCCATGGTGAAGAATATGGGAGCCATGGGATACCAGAATCTGGAGCCGCTCTGGTGGGCTCTTTCCCTGGGTGCGTGCCTGGGTGGTAACGGCACGGTTATCGGCGCCAGTGCGAATGTGGTGGCCCTGGGGCTGGCCCGCCAGCATAACCTGCGTGTCTCCTTCATGCAGTATTTCTATGTCGGCTTCCCGCTTATGCTCATGAGTGTTGGCATTTCTGCCATCTACCTCTGGCTGCGTTATCTGTAAAACTGGTGTTATGGCTATATCTGAAGAACTTTTTGAGCGTGCATGCCGGGTGATTCCCGGTGGCGTGAATTCACCTGTCCGGGCATTCCGGCGTCTGGAACGTGCGCCCTTCTTTGTGAAGAAGGCGGCGGGCGCTCACCTGACTGATGAGGATGACAAGCAGTATATCGACTATGTGGGTACCTGGGGACCCGCCATCCTGGGGCATGCGCCAGAGTGTGTGATTTCTGCTGTGCAGGCCGCCGTGCCGCAGGGGCTGGGGTATGGTATTCCGACCCGCATTGAGGTGGATATGGCCGAGACGGTGTGCCGCTGGTTGCCCAGTATAGAGAAGGTGCGCATGACCAACAGCGGAACCGAGGCCACCATGAGCGCGGTGCGTCTGGCCCGCGGGTACACCGGGCGCAAGTATATCATTAAATTTGCCGGGTGCTACCATGGGCATGTGGATAGCCTGCTGGTGGCGGCGGGCAGTGGTGCGCTCACGCACGGTGAGCCGGATAGCGCCGGCGTGCCTGCCGAGTTCGCCAACCTCACCATCGTGCTGCCGTATAACGACCGCGCTGCGGTGGAGCGGGCCTTTGCCCAGCATCCGGGCGAGATTGCCGGCATCATCGTGGAGCCGTTCCCCGGGAATGCCGGTTTCTACCTGCCCAAACCTGGCTATCTGGAATTCCTGCGTGAGATTACGGAGAAGAACGGGGCTTTGCTCATTTTCGATGAAGTGATGACCGGTTTCCGCATTTCTTCCGCCGGTGTGCAGGGTAAGCTGGGTATCACCCCGGATATCACTACGTTGGGCAAAATCATCGGCGGGGGGCTGCCGGTGGGAGCTTTCGGCGGCCGCCGCGAGATTATGGACTGTGTTTCCCCTCTGGGCCCGGTATACCAGGCTGGCACGCTGAGCGGCAACCCCGTGGCGATGGCGGCGGGGCTGGCGCAGCTCAATTACCTGGAGCAGCATGATTCCTACACCCGCCTGGAGCAGCTGGGTGCGCGCCTGGAGGAAGGCGTGCGCCGCGTGCTGCGCGATGAGCAGCTGCCACTCACCTTTATCCGCGATGGTTCCATGTTCTGCCTGCACTTCACCACTCAGGAAGTGTATGACCTGGATACGGCGATGAGCGGCAATTTCGATATGTTCCGCCGCTATTTCCATGCCATGCTGGAGCAGGGGGTATATGTTGCGCCTTCTCCTTACGAGACGGGCTTTATTTCCACCGCGCATACAGAGGCGGATATAGATGCCACGGTGGCTGCGATGCAGCGGGCACTTCGTGCGGCGAAAGACTGACTTTCCGCTTGCCAAGGTGTATAGGAACAGATAAAATGACGCACATGAGAAAGATGATTCACCACTTGTTGTTGCTGATGGCTATGGCTGTGGCTCCTGCTGTGCAGGCCCAGAGCTCAGAGGTGATGAACGAGACGGGTGACATGGTGCGTGTGATGCGCCACCCCGATGGCACGCGCGCCATTTACCAGCGCCAGAAAGGCTGGCGGGGCATGCGTTGCTCTTCATACACGGCCAGCGGGCGTCTCGCTGCGGTGAATGATTACACCGAAGGTAAGTATGGCCAGCTGGTGGGCTGCATCATTTACGACCATACCAAGAAGAATATCATCTACAAGGTGGCCTATGGCTACGACAGCCGCGCCCGCCTGGTGGAGGAACGTATGTATTCTCATCCGCAGGGCAAACTGGTGCAGCGTGTGATTTACAAGTACGACAACCGGGGCAATCGTTCCAAACCTCTTATTGTTTCTTTGAATACGGCCGGCCCGGTGACGGAGATTGCTCCCACGATGCAGGACGATGTGAATGCTATTAACCGCCAGATGCGCGAGCAAGGACGCCGCCGTTAACTCTAACCCATAAAGACGAACAGATGGAAACTTTCTCCTGGCAGGACCGAGATGAGGATGGTAACAAGGTGATTTACGAAGCCCAGCACTTCGGGGGCTGGTGGCAGCTGATGGTAGCACCCAAGCTGGGCCGCTCCCAGCGCGATGAGATGGTGTTCACCCCCGCTGATTTTACAGAGGAACACTGGCAGACCCTGCGTGATTTGCTCTGGCGTAAGTACCAGCGCCGCCGCGTGGCCTGGGATATGGTGCAGCATATTGATGATATTCTGGCGGGCAAGGCCACTAATGAACGCCGCGACCGCCGCAGTGGCAAGGGAAAATGACCGAGCAGGAAATGATTCACTGCCAGGACCCCGCGCGGCAGATGGAACGCGCGGTGGCCATCATGCACCGCCTGCGCCAGCCCGGCGGCTGTCCGTGGGATGCGGAGCAGACGCACGATTCCATTATCAGCAGCCTTATCGAGGAGTGCTACGAATGCATCGACGCTATCCGTGAGCGCGATTGGGCGCACCTGCGTGAGGAACTGGGCGATGTGCTGCTGCAGGTGATTTTTCATGCGGAAATGGCGCAGGAGAATCCCGAAGCTGCTTTCGGCATCAATGAAGTGGCGCGCGAGCTGGCCGATAAGCTGGTGAGGCGGCATCCACATGTGTTTGGCACAGCTGCGGTGGAGAATGCCGACGGGGTGGTTTCCCAGTGGGATGCTATCAAGCGCAAGGAACATTCCATCGAGGATAAGCCCTATCTCGAACGCTGTGGTAAAGGACTGCCTGCATTGCTGCAGGCGTACAAGATTACAAAGAAGGTGGCCAAGGTCGGCTTCGACTGGCCGGACCACGCCGGGGTGGTGGATAAAATCCGCGAGGAAACGGATGAGGTGGCCGAAACGCTTGATTTGCCGGATGATGACCCGCATGTGGCCGAGGAGCTGGGGGATTTGCTCTTTGTGGTGGTGAACCTGTGCCGCCGCCGCAAGGTAGACCCGGAATTGGCTCTCTTTAACGCCAACCGCAAGTTTGAACGCCGTTTTAATGCGGTGGAGGCTGCGTTGAAAGAGCAGGGAATTCCGCTGGCCTCCGCTGCGGTGGAGCAGATGGAAGAAGCCTGGCAGGCTGTGAAGAGAACGGAACGCGCATGAACTTTTGCCGCATAGTATGCTGCTGCCTGCTGCTGGCTTCCTGCTCTGTGCAACAGAAACCGCAGGAGTCGCAGGTGGATGTGCCGGAAAATCCTGGTGCGCCGCGTATGGGCTGGGAAGAGCCCTCTGTGCCGGGAATGAATCCCCTGCTGACTGGCGGTGCAGTAGATCCCAATGCCCAGAGCTATAACGTATCATCGTCTGAAGAACTGGAGCAGATTGATAACGGTGCCCAGGGGGAGGTGTATTTTACTGACCCGGATAATCCGGATGCTGAAATTGAGGGGATTACTGCGGCCTTTGAAGCGAAACGCAATGGAAATGGCTGGCTGGATGATTATGGCCGCGCTACCCGCCTGGCTCACCGCGAATGCCGGCCGCTTATCATCTGGTTTCATGATTCGGTGATAGGCCCGAAAAGCGGACTCCTGGGCGAAGAGTTGCTGGAAACGCCGGCTTTTAATGAATGGTGCCGCGACCGCGTGGTTCGCCTCAAACTTGATTCCGGGGCATCCATCGACGACCGCACCCGTAACTCCGCTAAGTACAGTCGAGAGGCGATTGACCGCCTGGCCCGTCGATATGGCCTTAAGAAAAGGCCTGCTCTGGCTGTTTTGAATCCTAGGGGGAAATTTGTGCTTGGGGTGGATGGGTACAATGCTTTTACCCAGCAGGTGGATACCCTGCTGAAAGAAGGGGTTATCCGGGCAGAGAAAGAGATGGAGGAGTATCGCGGAAAACTGACTTCCCGGGGTTACCGCACCTGGACGAATACTTCAGCCACTGCAACTCTTTTTGCTCGTTTGCAGCGGTATGATGAGGAACACCAGATGGTTTACCTGAAGGAATACGGCGGTAAAATCACCAAGACTCTGCTGCGCCGCTTCTGCAAGGAGGATCGTGATTACGTGCTGAAGCAGCAGGAGGAAAAAGAAAACCGCAAAAAGAA
>JAFZGH010000031.1 GCA_017555465.1 Akkermansia sp.
ACACGCCGGGCAGAAATACGAGGTGTACTACCACCACGCCCCCGGCGAAGCAGATGATGGCGTGACCCTGGGGGTGCATATTGACCAGCTGGCAGATTTCCCGGACTGGCTGCCCCAGTGGGGCGTGCCCGCCCACCTGGCAGACCGTGCGGAAATCCTGCTGCGCACCCTGCCCAAGGATGTGCGCATGTTCCTCATGCCCATCAGCTCTGCCGCAGATGACTTTGCAGAAGATTGGTTCGACCGCGAGCCCGACCGCCCGCTCCCGCAGGCCATTGCCGAATTCGCCATGCGCCGCAGCAACAAGTTCTGCAATGCATCCCAGGTGGATATGGGCAAACTGCCGCCGGAATTCATCACCAAAATATGGGTGAGCGATGACAAGGGCAATGAGCTCGCCCTCGGCACGCATGCCGACATCCTGCGCGAGAAACTGGCCCAGTACCAGGAAAAACGCTTTGCGAAGAAAGCCGCCCGCTCCTTCTCTGCCACCCCCATGACCCGCTGGGACTGCGGCGACCTGCCCGCCACGGTGGAGGTGGGCAACGGCACAGGCTACCCCGCGCTGCGAGAGGATGGTGACCAGGTGAAGCTCCACGTATTCCCCAGCGCCGAGGAAGCCGCCCTGCACCACCGGCGCGCGGTGCGCCGGCTTGCCCTCATCAAACACGGCGACTTCCTCAACTCCATCCGCAAGAAGCTTCCTATCAAGAGCATGGAAGCCAAGCTGGCACTCACCACCGTGGGGCAGATTCCCAAAAACAACCTGCACGATACCGTCTACGCCGCCATGGATGCCGCGCTGGCGGCACCGCTGCCCCGCTCTGCTGCCGAATTTGATGCCGCCTGCCTGCGCATGCGAGAAACGGTGTATGACCGCATCGCCGGGCCGCTGGCAAAACTCTGGGAACAACTTGCCACCACCGATGCCGCCGTGCGCCAGTATTGTCTGGTAGCGGGGCGCGACCGCTTCGGTTCCCAGATTGCCGAAGACGTGCAGCGAGAGTGGCAGTGGCTCACCCGCCCCTGGTTCCTCTCTGCCGCAGAACCCGCCCAGCTGACTGATTATTCCCGCTTCCTCCGCGGGTTACAGGAACGCATCAAACGCATTGCCCAGCAACCCGCCGCCAAGGAACTGGAGCGCATCGACGCCCTCAACGCCGCCGTTTCTCCCCGCTTCTTCACCGAGTACGACCGCCACGCCGAATCCCCCGCCTGGCTGGCCTACGGGTTCATGGTTGCCGAGTTCCGCCTCTCCCTCTTTGCCCCCGCCCTAGCCGCCAAAGGCCGCGCCTCCGCCAAGAAACTGGAAGCGGCAGCATATTCATTGTAAATAAATTAAATAATTATGTGTAAAAAGCAAGATTGAATCTTGCTTTTTACACAAAACGAGCCAACCAATTTTATTTCAACGGTTAAAGGAAGGCTCGGTTTCCCGGGCATTAAGTTGCTCCTCCAGGTGTTTCAGACGTTGTTTTGCCCGCTTGTTCCAGAAGCGGCAGAACTCAATCCAACTGGCCGGAATGATGGTCGAATAAATGACAAAGGCGACAGCATCAGAAGTAAAGCCCCCCTGGCAGACAGGGAGAATGACAAGCCCCAGCACCAGTGCCACCACCAACCAGAGCCACATAAAAACGGGCTGTGTGGACAGGAACTCAACCCTGGGATTGCGGGGCTCGAGGAATTCCGGCAGGAATGTAAGGCGATTCCCGATACAGAGCGTCGATGGCACTGATAAACGTCGCCAGTTTTCAGCAACGGGGTCTACGCCGCTTTTGACATGATGAAGCCGATCGCACAACCACCAGCAGCTGCAAACCAGGATGCACAGTTGTTCTTCCTTACTGCGCTGGTGAAACACCTCCTCATCCGCATCATTCAACAATTCAAATGACATGTTGGGCGCAAAGCAAAACGGTTTATCCATCGGCCGCAGTACAGAAGCCAGCGCGTAATCGCGGCCGAGCAGCAGCGCGTACTTGCTGCTGGAATAAGCTTTTGCATTTCCCCGGGATTCCCCCTGCCGGTATGCCCACAGGAAGCGACGGTCCGCATCATCCTCTGCGACTTGCAGAATCATCTTCCCGACACAATTACTCATTTCAAGGCTGTGCGGTTTTGTGTGATTATACCGCCCGTATTTTGTTCCGTTGATAAGGAAATCACCTGCTGTGCCCGTCAGATACTTACCATGGGAACTGAGACTGATACTATCCTCGCCCATCGTGATGAGAAGTTTCGCCCGCAGAGTACTGTTATCGTACTCAATGGTGGCAATCTCCCGCCGATTTCTGCCCAGAATGCGCCCATGGAACGCCTCCTTTGTCGTCACAAAGCCGAAATCGCCCGTTTTGTCGATGTGGATATTCATCATTCTATAACTACCGCGCTTACAAGCTGCATCATGATAACAATGAGAACCCGGATTTTCAAGCAAAGGCTTCCAGAATGACGGGGGTTAATTGTAATTTATTGGCGAGCGTAGCGAGCGGAAATTTATAGCCCCCGGTAGTGGGCGACAGATGTTAGGCAGGTGCAAGCGTGCGTTAGCACGCGCAGCGCCTGCTACCTCAAAAAAATAACGGGAACCCGTGGAACGGGTGACAGAATGCGACGCTTTATGTTGATGCTTAGCTTTCTGCCACCCACTCACTGTGTTCGGGGTTCTGGTCATTTTTTTGTTTGACCAGGGGTTCCGCGACTCCGTCGCTCCACCCCTGTCTAACCTCTTACGCCCACTGCCGTGGGCTATGAATTCCGCTCGCTTTGCTCGCCGACAAAGTCAATTTAACGAGGTAGACAGACTTATTAGAAGTCCCCTTATACAAGACAAGTACA
>JAFZGH010000264.1 GCA_017555465.1 Akkermansia sp.
CCGGACTTTGTGCCGTGGTAAAATCTACTTCTTCCCGGCGGAATCTGGATGGTTCTGCAGCCCCGTACAGCGAGATGGAACGCGCTGCTTTTGCCGCGCTGATGTCTTGATGACCGGGTGCTTCCGCGCATAGTCTGTGAGCAGTTTCCTCATATCAGCAGCGGTGTCCATGGAGTCCTGCACAGAGTGACCAGCGGGAACAATGGTCTGCGTTCCCCAACTGATGTGGCTGGACCAGTAGGGAACCACTCCATCCGAACAGCGGGGGCAATCACTGCACCCGCGGTCACCGATAATGGAGTGAGTCTGCGCATTACGCACCTTCAATCCCTGCAATCCGCGGATGGAATAGCTATCCGGGTCGAGCTGGTGGATGCTGGTGAACCACAGATAGGCCTCTTGCGGATTCAGCAGCATGGTATCCTCCTGCAGCGTGGCGATATTGTAGGCTTCCTCCAACAGAGTCTTCGGCAGGGTGACTAATTTTGTTAGCGCGGTGACTAAATAATACTGCGCAAGGGGTGCACCACGGTGCGGAGTAGCCATGTAAACCACGAGTCCGGCTTTTACCGGCCGGAAAAAGTAGTCTTTTCGCAGCGATTCAAACTCCGCATTCTCAAAAGGCTTGTCTCTGTACTCTGATTGGAGCAGCTTGAGCGGAATGGGACTACTGCGCAGGAGATTCCAGGGCTCCTCACACTGACTGTAGTGGGTAATAAGGCCACCCATGGAGTGACCAACCACAACCAGCTTGTCCCAGTTACGGTTTTTACGCTCCGGGTCAACCTCTCTGCGTAAATTTTCGATTGCCTGGCGGTATTCACGCGCAGAAATAGTCCAGGCAAGCCCCGTGGGGTAGTTGAAATACCAGAATTGGTAATTTTCCCGGATGACCGGGTCGCTCACGAGCCGATTCACGAGATTATCAAAGGTGCAGGCAGTAGAAGCCAGCCCGTGTGTCAGAATAACGGGAATCCGGTCCGGGTTGTATGGCTGGATGGAGAAGAGTCCGGTGGTGCTTCGCACCTCCTGCGGGCGCAGCAGTCCCAGCCAGCGATCTTTCTTGATGCGGGTGAGGTTCCAGTACATCTCCAGTGCGGCGCTCCAGTCCGCAGCCAGCTGGTACTTGTACCTGCCCACGCGGATAGTGTTCTCCTGGTAGCGTGGGATATGCATGAGCTCGGGCTTTCCGGCACGCGTAAAACGCAGCACAGCGGTGAGCATGCACACAGCACCGCGTGAGCCGACGGCAAATTGATGATTCGACCCGACACGGGGAATGATACCCACCATAGGTACGCCGAGGCCGGGTTCTGTGTAACGCTCTTCCAGAGAGTCGAGGGGAACATCTGCCGCAGGAATAACATCTTCAAATGCTATGGCATTCCCCTTCCGGTCACAGGTCTGCATGTAGCAGACATCCACTCCGGGCGCACCGTCGTGCCGCAACCGCCGCACCAGCAGGAGCAAATCGGCATTGTAGGCTGCCTGGGTTGCAGCGCGCTGCTGAGGAGTAAGCTTTGCCTGTTGCAACATGTTCCACTCCCCCTGCAGGCGGCAGAGGAGGTCGGCATCCGGCTGCTGCTGGCGCGTGATGGATGGAGCGTTCGCCGGTGGTATCAGCGGAGTGCTGCACCCCGCCAGCAGCAGAGTAACCAGGCAGAAAATCAAGAAGCGTAGCCAAGGCATTCTCTCATTTTACCCCCACTTCTTCCCCTGGTCAACATGTTAGCAAAGTTATTAGATGTACGAGGTACGAAGTGAGAAGTACGAAGTATAGAGTGAGGCAGGCTGCGCCTGCTGGAAAGACATCTATACCAGGCTTGCTTCCTGCCCGGTTGTGTCCGGGCTGAACTGCGCAGATACCATCATCCGGCTTCTCTAAAAGCCGGGGTGGCAAGCTACGCTTCTAATCCCTGACAGCTGCGCGCACGCGCAGGGAATAATACACTTCGTACCTCCCACCTCGTACTTCGTACATTCCAAAGGCAAACCCGGCAGGCTTCACGGAGAAGCCTGCCGGGTTCTGAATTGTAAGGTGTGTGGAAGTGATAAACTTCAACAAATACCCTTCCGCCTTACAGCACCTCGGGAGCGAGGGACACGATCTTCATGAAGCCTTTTTCACGAAGTTCGCGAGCCACCGGCCCGAAGATACGGGTGCCACGCGGGTTGTTATCCTTGTCGATAACCACCACAGCGTTGGTGTCGAAACGAAGCACGGAGCCGTCGTCGCGACGGATGGGGGCGGCGGTACGCACCACCACAGCCTTCACCACCGTACCCTTCTTCACAGAAGCGGTCGGGATGGATTCGCGGATGTGGCAGGTGATGATATCACCGATGTGGGCCTGGTCAGCACCGCTCTTGCCAATCACGCCAATCATCTTGGCGGTACGGGCGCCGGTGTTGTCGGCCACCTGAACGAGGGATTCCATCTGGAGCATAGTAGGTAATGTCCTTTCTGGTTAGAATTAGTGTTTCAGGATTTCCACGAGCTCCCAGCGCTTCAGCGCGGAAAGCGGGCGGGTTTCACGGATACGCACCTTGTCGCCAAGCTTGGCGGTCTCGTTCTCATCGTGAGCATAGAACTTCTTGCTCTTCTTCACGATTTTCTTGAACACGGGGTGCGGAACGCGGGCCACGTACTCCACAACGATGGTCTTGGCCATCTTGGTGGAGACAACAACGCCGACGCGTGTCTTACGAAGGCCCTGGGGCTTGGTCGTAGTAGTTTCTTCGCTCATATTCTAAGTCCTTGGGTTTTCGTTTGATATCAGGCTTCGGCATTGCCCTCGCCCTGAACGGTCAGGGCGCAGGCAAGTTCCTTGCGGACGAGGCGGATGCGCTGGTTGTTCTCCAGCTGGCCAGTGGCCTGCTGGATGCGCAGGTTGAAGTACTCCTCGCGCAGACCACGGATGTGGGCGGCGAGTTCCTTGGCGGGCATACCGCGGAAGTCTTTAGCTTTCTTTACAGGCATAATAATGTAATGTTTGAATAGTTACTAGTGTTAGGCCTGGGGTTCAACACCCTGGCGATAGACGAAACGAGTACGGATACCCAGCTTGTTGGAGGCGAGGCGGAGAGCCTCACGAGCGGCGGACTCAGTCACACCACCCACCTCGAACATGATGTTGCCGGGGCGGCACACAGCTACCCAACCCTCAACAGCACCCTTACCCTTACCCATACGGGTGTCCGGCGGACGCTTGGTGAAGGACTTCTGCGGGAAGATGCGGATGTACACGCGGCCACGACGGCGCAGGTAACGGTTGATAGCGATACGGCAAGCCTCGATCTGGTTGTTGGTCACCCAGCCGCGGGTGAGAACCTGCAGACCGAAGTCGCCAAAGGCAACATAGTCACCGCTGGTTGCATTGCCGCCGCGGTTGCCGCGGTGCATCTTGCGGTGGTTGTCCTTAATACGTTTGGGCATTAAAGGCATAGTCTTATTCTCCTATTGTTTAAAGTTTCGTGTTAGACATTAGGCGTCGCGGCGGGAATCGCGGCGGGGACGCTGCGGACGGTTAGGACGGCCACCCATCTGCGGGGCACCGGCAACCTCGGGGCGCTTGTTGATCCAGCACTTGATACCGATGATACCGTACAGGGTACGGGCTTCGGCAAAGCCGTAATCAATCGGGGCGCGCAGAGTCTGCAACGGCACTTTACCCTCGCGGTACTGCTCAGCACGGGCGATATCAGCACCACCCAGACGACCAGCGCAACGAACGCGGATACCCTCGGCACCGAAGTCCATGGCCACCTGCACGGCGCGCTTCATGGCGCGGCGGAAGGAAACGCGGCGTTCAAGCTGGGTGGCGATATTCTCGGCCACGAGCTGGGCGTCGAGCTCCGGCTGGCGGATTTCCATGATATCGAGCTTGACCTGGGCGCCACTGCACAGCTTGGAGAGGGCGGCGGTCATTTCCTCGATGTTCTTGCCCTTGGGCCCGATGATCAGGCCGGGACGAGCGGTGGCGATGGTCACGCGGACGCTGTTCCATGCGCGCTCGATGGTGATGCGGGAAATCGCAGGCGTGGAGCCCTTGAGATCCTTGTTGAGATCGGCGGTGTAGTCCTTGATGAACTTGCGGATCTTGAGGTCCTCGTGGAGCTTCGTGGCATAGTCCTTGCCCGTAGCATACCACTTGGAACGCCAGTCTTTAGTAACGGCAAGACGGAAGCCGATAGGATTTACTTTCTGACCCATAGTGTTATGTTAGTTTGTTATGGTTATGCCTCTTTGTTAGCGAGGATGACAGTGATGTGGGAGGTGCGCTTGCGGATCATGTTAGCGGAACCGCGGGCGCGGGCCATCGTACGACGGAAGGTCGGACCTTCGTCCACCATCACGCTCTTGAGCACGAGTTCATCAGCGGAGAGACCGTTATTGTTCTCGGCGTTGGCCACAGCGGCCTTCAGGGTCTTATTCAGGAGATAAGCGCCCTTCTTGGGGGTGTAGCTCAGCACGTCGGTAGCCTGGGTTACAGACATACCCTGGACGGCGGCGGCTACATCGCGCATCTTCTTCGCAGAGATGCGTGCATTCTTGTATACTGCTTTCACTTCCATGTTTGGATATTTGTTGAAGAATTAGTCGTTTGTTTTTACGGACACGCGGTCACCCACTGCGATGCTGAACACCGGGTTGAGATGACGCTGAACCAGCAGCCCGGATACGCTCTTGCGCACATCGGTCACCATCGTATCAGCAATGACCTGATCGCCGCGGGAGATTTCCATGGGCATGCCCACTTCCACCCCGCCCTTGCGGCCGGCATTGATGACGATGAGCCCGGATTCGGAGTCGATGCTGAGCACCTTGGCCTCATCCAGAGTACCGTCCAGCTCGCTCTGCTGCTTCTGGCGGAGGCCCAGGGCCACCTCCAGCTCCTGCAGAGCTACCTCCAGCGACTGGCGGGCGGTCTCGTCCTCTACCATGGCGTTGCGCTTGTATTCGGCAACGGCAGAGGCGAGGCGGAGGCTGCCCTGGCGCACCTCATCCAGCTCGGTCCGGGTGGATTCAAGCATGGCTGCGGTTTCGATGAGCTTTTCCTCCTGCCCACCCAGGGCGGTGCCACCAAGCGCCTCCAGGCGCATGCTGACTTCCCTGAGCTGCTTGCGGGCGGCATCTGCATCTGCCCGGGCAAGCATGTAGCTTTCGCGGAGACTGGCCACCTGGCGTTCCAGCTGGTCGATTCTGCGGTCCGTAGCACCATTGGCGCCCTCACCTGCACCAGCACAGGTACCCGCAGCCAGAGCGGCCAGGGACACGAGGCAGGAGCTGAGGTGAGCAGCGTTCATGGTTCAGTTTCGGTTAATCTTATTACTTCTTGCCGATGCCACCGTGAGCCTTGAAGATTCGCGTAGGAGCGAATTCGCCGAGCTTGTGGCCCACCATGTTCTCCGTCACGTATACCGTGGCGAAAGACTTACCGGTGTGCACCAGGAAGGTGAGACCGACGAAATCCGGAATCACCATGGATGCACGGCTCCAGGTCTTGATCGGCTTGCGATCCCCGCTCTGCAGCTGGGCGTCAACCTTATCGAGAAGAGGCTGGCTTACGAAGGGTCCTTTTTTGAGGGAACGTCCCATTGTTCTTAGAAATGTTTGTGGTTAAAATTACTTGGCTTTGCGGCGCTGCACGATGAACACATCGGAGGGCTTGCGGAGACGGCGGGTCTTCTGGCCCTTGACGTGACCCCAGGGGGACTTCAGGTGCTGACGACCACCACCGGACTTGGACTTACCCTCACCACCACCGTTGGGGTGGTCGACGGGGTTCATACACATACCGCGCACGGTCGGACGGATACCCATCCAACGGGTGCGGCCAGCCTTACCGGAGGACTCGTTCATGTGCTGAGCGTTGCCCACCTGACCGATGGTGCAGTAGCACTCCACACGGAACTTGCGGATTTCGCCGGAAGGCATCTTAACCAGGGCGTACTCACCATCACGGTTGGAGAGCACAGCCTGCTGACCGGCGGAGCGAGCAATCTTACCACCGGAACCGGGACGAATCTCGATGTTGTGAATAGCAGTACCAAGCGGTACATTCTTAAGGGGCATTGCGTTGCCCACCTTGGGAGCCACGTTCTCACCGCTCTGCACGGTCATACCAACGGTCAGACCCACCGGAGCCAGGATGTAGCTCTTGGTGCCGTCTGCGTACTGGATGAGGGCGATGCGGCAAGTGCGGTTCGGATCATACTCAATACCGAGCACGGTAGCGGCTTCCGTGCGGGTGCGGCGGAAGTCTACCAGACGGTAGTGGTACTTGTGGCCACCGCCGATGTGGCGGGTGGTGATGCGGCCGTTGTTGTTGCGGCCACCGCTCTTGCGGATGGGCTGCAGGAGGCTCTTCTCAGGCTTGGACTTGGTGATCTCGTCGAAAGAGGGCAGAACCTTGTAACGGTTGGACGGAGTGGTAGGCTTAAATGACTTGAGGGACATGATAGCTTACTTTCTGTTTAGTGTTCCAATATTAGACAAGGTCCAGAGACTCACCAGCGGCCAGGCGCACAAATGCCTTCTTCCAGGCGGGTGCGGTACCGGCATCCTTCGTGCGCTTGCGGCGCACCTTGCCATCGTAGTTAGCGGTGCGGACGGAGGCAACCTTCTTGCCGAAGGCTTTCTCCACAGCCTGCTTGATCTCAATCTTGGTGGCCTTCACCGCCACTTCGAGCGTCAGCACGCCGTTCTCCTCGTGCAGCACGGTGGCCTTTTCGGACACGCGCGGCTTCTTGATTACGTCGTAGATATCGTTCATGATTACTTGGTGCGGTTGGCGATGGTTTCCATAGCGGAGTCAACGATGACCACCTTGCGGGCGTCAAGCAGCTGCTCCACGTTCACCTCAGCGGCGCTCATGAGAAGCACTTCGGCCACGTTGCGGCCAGCGCGCTTGGTCATTTCGTCGAAGCTGTCGGCGATGATGAGGATCTTCTTACCCTCGGCAATCTCGGACACAGCGGCAACGAAGGACTTCGTCTTGCCGTCCTCGATGGAGAAGGAGGGAACGGTTACAACTTTACCACCGGTGATGATGTCGCCCAGCACGCGGCGCAGAGCCAGCTTGCGGGTGGACTTGTTCACCTTCTTGGAGTAGTCGCAGGGGCGGGGACCGAACACCACGCCACCACCCACAAAGATGGGGGACTGGTGGTCGCCGTGACGGGCATTACCCGTGCCCTTCTGGCGGTAGATCTTGCGGTTGTTACCAGCAACCTCACCGCGGGTCTTCGTGTTGGCAGAACCGGTGCGGCGGTTAGCGCGGTAGGCAGTCACCAGGTCGTGTACGGCCTGGCTACCCTTCTCGGGACCCACCGTCACGACACCGGCGGCGTTGGCTGCCTCAATTGTCAGTGTATTAGCGGACATAGATAGGTTTTCCTAGTTCGTTTGTTTATTTACCGTTCTTCTTCTTGGCGGGGCGAACCACAACGTAGGAACCCTTGGCGCCGGGCACGGGGCCAGACACAAGAATCACGTTGTCATCCTTGCGCACCTGAACGATCTTCAGGTTCTGCACGGTCTTGCGCTCAGCGCCCAGGTGGCCGGGCATCTTCTGGCCCTTCCACACGCGGGACGGCGTTGCGCAGGCACCCACACCACCAGTACGGCGGTGCATCATGGAACCGTGCGTCATGGGAGAGCCGTGGAAGTTATGACGGCGCATAACACCCTGGAAGCCCTTACCCTTGGACGTGCCGATCACGTCCACCCAGGCACCCTCTTCAAAGAGGCTGCAACCGGGATGCTCAGCGCCCTCAGCGGGCAGCTCGCTGGCGTCCACGCGGAACTCCTTGAGGAGCTTGGCGGGGGCGATACCCAGCTTCTTGAAGTGGCCAGCAACCGGCTTGGAGAGGCGGCTTTCCTTCTGAGCGTCGAAGGCCACCTGGATGGCGCAGTAACCATCCTTCTCCTCGGTCTTGATCTGGCCGTAAGTGTTGCCGGTCACGTCGATAACCGTGACGGGAATCATGGCGCCGGTCTCCTTGTTGAAGACGCGGGTCATGCCAACCTTCTTACCAATAAGTCCTAAAGACATGTTATTAAAAAATCTGGTTAAGTGTTAGTATTAACGGGACGGGAATCAGATCTTGATCGTGATGTCCACACCAGCAGGCAGGTTGAGCTTCTTGAGCTCTTCCACCGTGCGGGAGGTCGGCTCAACGATGTCGAGCAGGCGCTTGTGGGTACGGATTTCGAACTGGTCGGCAGATTTCTTATTAACATGGACCGAGCGGTTCACAGAGAACTTCTCGATACGAGTCGGCAAAGGAATCGGCCCGGCGACTTTTGCACCTGTACGCTTGGCGGTCTCGACGATCTCGGAAGCGGAACGGTCGATAGCGCGGCTGTCAAATGCACGGAGACGGATGCGGATTTTGGGACTTTGCATGAACGTGCGGTTATGTTTAGGTTAATATTGTTTGGTTGGTTTACTTATTACCACCGCGAGCCTTGACGATTTCGTTGACAAGGTTCTGGGGTACTTGTTCGAAGTGAGAGGGTTCCATGGAGTAGGAGGCCAGACCCTTGGAGAGGGTACGGATGTCGGTGGAGTAACCGAACATTTCGGCCAGCGGCACATCGGCGGTGAGTACGCACTCAGCACCCTTGTGCTCCATGTTCTTCACCATGGCGCGGCGGCGGTTAAGGTCGCCCATGATATCGCCCTGGTTTTCAGCGGGGGTCACCACTTCCACAGCCATGATGGGCTCCAGCAGCACGGGGCTGCACTTGGCAAAGGCGTTCTTCATAGCGAAGATAGCAGCCATCTTGAAGGCGTTTTCGTTGGAGTCCACTTCGTGGTAGGAGCCGTCAATCACGTCCACTTCCACGTCCTCCACGGGGTAACCCGCAACAGAACCGGAGTTCATGGCTTCGTTCAGACCGGCGTACACAGCGTTCATGTACTCCTTGGGAATGGCACCACCAACAATCTTGTTGGCAATCTTGAGACCGGTACCGCGTTCGCCGGGGCGCATGGCAATCACCACGTCACCGTACTGACCACGACCACCGGACTGCTTCACCAGCTTACCCTGCACACGGTCAGCAGAACCGGTGATGGTTTCGCGGTAGGCAATCTGGGGCTTGCCGGTGTTGGCTTCCACCTTGAACTCGCGCTTGAGGCGGTCCACGATGATGTCGAGGTGAAGCTCACCCATGCCGGCGATGATGGTCTGACCGGTTTCTTCGTCGGTCTTCACGCGGAAGGTGGGGTCTTCAGCAGAGAGGCGCTGCAGAGCGTTGGACATCTTCTCCTGGTCGCCCTTGGTCAGGGGTTCCACAGCCATGGAAATCACGGTGTCCGGGAAGGTCGGGGGCTCGAGCGTGTAGTCGAAGTCATCGGAAGCCAGGGTGTCACCCGTGGTGGCGTTCTTCAGACCCACGATAGCGGCGATGTCGCCAGAGTATACGGCGTCCACGTCGGTGTGCACATTGGCCTGGATCTGGAGCAGACGGCCCACGCGCTCACGCTTGCGGGTACGGGGGTTGTAAACAGTGTCGCCCTTGCGCACCACGCCGGTGTATACGCGGATGAACACCAGGGAGCCCACGAACTTGTCGGCCCAGAGCTTGAATGCCAGCACCACGGGCTTGTCGTTGTCGGAGGGGTTGATTTCCTTCACGTCGAACACCTCGTAGCCGTTCTCGTCGAGACCGGAGGCAATCGTGCTGGTCACAGTGGCCTGCTTACACTCGAGGGGGCTGGGGAGGTAGTCCACCACAGCGTCCAGGAGGCCCTGCACACCCTTGTTCTTGAAAGCGGAACCACCGGCGACGGGGATGAACTTGTTGGCGATGGTGGCGCGGCGGATAGCCTGCTTGAGGGTCGGGGCATCGATGGGTTCTTCCATGAGGTAGAGTTCACCCAGCTCGTCGTCCACGTTAGCCACGCATTCCTTGAGTTCCTCGAGGTAGGTCTGGCCGATTTCGAGCAGCTCGCCCTCCAGGTCCTTCACCTCATAGGTGGAACCCTGGCGGTCGGAGTCTGCGTAGAAGATAGCCTTCTGGTTCACCACGTCAATCTGGCCGCAGAGCTGGTCCTCGGCGCCGATGGGCACCAGAATCGGAGCAGCGTTGGCACCCAGCTTGGTGCGGATATCGTTGAGCACGTTGGCGAAGTTGGCGCCCACGCGGTCCATCTTGTTCACGAAGCACAGGCGGGGCACCTCGTACTTGTTGGCCTGGCGCCACACCGTCTGCGTCTGGGGCTGCACGCCGGCAACACCGCAGAACACCACGATAGCGCCGTCGAGCACGCGCAGGGAACGCTCCACCTCAGCGGTGAAGTCCACGTGCCCGGGAGTATCGATAACGTTGAGCTGGAAGTTCTCGTTCTCGAAAAGCTTGTGGCAGCCCTCAGCGGGCAGCTGCTTCCAGTTGGTTGTAACGGCAGCGGAGGTAATGGTAATACCACGCTCCTGCTCCTGCTCCATCCAGTCGGTCGTCGCAGAACCCTCGTGGGTCTCGCCGATCTTGTGGATCATGCCGGTGTAGAACAGAATACGCTCGGACAGCGTGGTCTTGCCGCCGTCAATGTGAGCGGCAATACCGAAGTTACGGTAGCGCTCAAGCGGGGCCTTACGGTCAGGGCTGCTATAGTTATTAGCCATATAGTAATATGAATGTTTTAAAGTTCAGAGATTACATCAAAACTTCCAGCGGGCGCTTATTACCAGCGGAAGTGAGCGAAGGCACGGTTGGCCTGGGCCATCTTGTGCACATCATCACGCTTACGCACGGCAGCACCCTGGTTGGCAGCGGCTTCCTTGATTTCGTTGGCCAGAGCCTTTGCCATCGGGATACCCTTGCGGTTGCGGGCGTAGTTGATGATCCAGCGCATGGCAAGAGCCTCGGAACGGTCGGGAGCCACTTCCAGCGGAACCTGGTAAGTAGCACCACCCACGCGGCGGCTCTTCACCTCCACACGGGGCTTGGCGTTCTCAATGGCGCGGGTCAGAACCTCGAGCGGGCTCACAGTGTCGGTACCCTCGTTAGCAAGGTCGATAGCCTTGTACACGATACGCTCAGCCAGGGAGCGCTTGCCGTCCAGCATCACCTTGCAAATCAGGCGGCCAACCAGCACGGAATCGTAACGGGAGTCACGACGTTCAATCTTCTTGTAGACGCGTTTACGACGAGCCATAGTCTTAAATTTATTAGTTCAGTGTTAATGATTAGCGCTTCTTAGCGGGAGCGGCGGCAGCACCAGCCTTCGGGCGCTTGGCACCGTACTTCGAGCGGCCACGGCGGCGCTTGTCAACGCCAAGGCAGTCAAGAGCACCACGAACAATATGATAACGGACACCGGGAAGGTCCTTCACACGGCCACCACGCACAAGCACGATGGAGTGCTCCTGCAGGTTGTGGCCCTCACCGCCGATGTAGGCGATTACTTCTTCACCGTTGGTAAGGCGAACCTTAGCAACTTTACGCAGAGCGGAGTTCGGCTTCTTCGGCGTGCGGGTCATCACCTGCAGGCAAACGCCGCGGCGCTGCGGGCAGCTGTGAAGAGCGCGAGACTTCGACTTCTCTTCCGGTACTGTACGTCCCTTGCGGACGAGCTGATTAATAGTCGGCATGTTACTTATTTATGATTTTGTTTTTCAAGGTTTTACGGCTTGGGTCGCCACCTCCTCATCCCTTGAGGAACGCAGCTTTCCACCTCACCGGATTACCCGATAAAGACCGATAGACAGTACATCCCTGTACAGTCCGCGGTCGCGCTAGTTTACTCCAAATTTCCCATAAATCAAGCCTTTTCTGTGAATTTCAACAGATTTTTCAAATTTTTCACCCTGCCAAACCAGGCACTTTCACCACCTCCCTCCCCCTCTCCTCACCATTTTTTATCCCATTTTTTCTAAAAAATGACAGAGATTTTTCTACCCGGCTCACGCTTAAGCCATCGCGCGCGCACGCGTGCGCGCGCATATCTCCTTATATTGCGGTACTATTGTCGCCACTATCACTTTGCGGAGCATTCCACCTCCTCTGCCGCTTCTTCAGCCCATTTCCCCCCACCCCCGCACAAAAATTAACCCCCGCATAATCAGCGAGGGTATGTATGGAGTCACACTATAACCGTGCAAACGCGCTCTCCTACGCTATGTGTTCACACGAGTGCTGGTTCTGAAGTGGCTTTAATTTAGCAGAGAAAAACCGTATTCGCAAGCACAAAAATCTTGTTAGA
>JAFZGH010000265.1 GCA_017555465.1 Akkermansia sp.
AGAAGAAAAAGAAAATCGGGCGCCAGGGGCTGCATTCCGTAGCCGAATTCACCGAGGAGGACAGCCCGCTGCACATCGTACTCCGCCGTCTGTATGTCATCGCCATTCTGGCCCTGGCCTTCCTGGCAGGCCTCACCATGCGCTACTGGATGATTACCGGCGAATACCTCGTGGATGAGTTGCTGAAGTAAGAATCTCCCAAGCCCGCTTCGGCGGGCTTTTTTTACAGGTCTCCTGTTTACTTCAGGCGCGTGATTTCGAGCTGGCGCACCATGCACTGGTTCAGCTCGCCATTCGCATTGCGGCAGCGCGGGGTGTAACAGAGCGAGAAGGAGTGCAGCCCCGCTGCCTCCACCTGCACCACCAATGCTGCAGAGCGGGCGTAAACCTCCCAGCAGCCGGATTCGGTATTGTGCGGCAGCAGCAGCACCCCGGCAGAGACGCCGTCCACCATCAATTCGCGCAGGGCGCAGGTATCGCCATCGCGCAGGGAGGCGGTCGCGTTGCTGTAAAACACACGCACGCTATACGTGCCGGGCTCAAGCTCCAGCGGCTCGTACTCCAGGCGGGAAGTGCAAGCCCTGGTATCCAGCCAGGCCTGGCCGTTCTCCACAGCGTATTCCGCCTGCTCCCCCACAAAACGCGGCTCCAGCAGCACACGGGCACCGGGGGCGGGGCATTCAAAGGGACGGCTGAAACACGAGCTGGTCTGCGCATTCACAGCCTGCACGGTGTATTCATTGAAAAATCCTCTGGCCACAGGCAGGGCGCAGTGGCAATCGAGCGAGGCGGCAAAAGCCACACCATTGCGGAACACATTGTAACTGGCAGCACCGGGCACGGGATGCCAGCGCAGCAGCTCCGGCGTGGGGGTATCCCATTCCGGCTCTGGCAAATCCTCAAGCGCAGCCGGGGGCGGAGGCACATCCTCTTCATCCTCGACCGGCATGAGCTCCAGCTCAATCTGGATGCGCCCCTCGCTATCCAGCGGGATAATGGGGGAATCCGGCTTACCATTCACCATGACCGACCACACCTCCGTGCCGTAGCCGTTGATGTGGATATCCAGCACCATATTGCGGATACGCAGGCCGGTGAGCCAGTGGCTGCCGCGGTATGACTTGGGCACGCAGGGGGTGATAACCAGATTATCATCCTGGTAATGAATGCCGAACAGGCCATAATAAAACAGCCCCAGCATGCCCGCCACACTCCACAGCTGGCGGTCGGAATTCTGAATGGTATCCCTGGCCTCCCCGCTCTCTGCCTGGAAATTCTCCTTATTGGAACCAAAGGCCATGGCCGCCCGCAACATGGACGACATGGAGAACGCCGCACCATCGGCATCCTGCTGCTCAGCACGCGCCATGAGCACGTATGCCTCCACAAAGGGCCACACGCTGCGGTTGTGATAGGCCTTTTCCTGCAGCGATTTATAGGGGGTGAATACGGGAGTGCCGAAAAGAGAACGCGGCAGATGCTGCAGAAGCGGCAGCGACTGGTCTCCAGCCAGCCCGCAAAGCACAGCCAGGGCTGTTGCCAGCGAATCAACGCGCTCATCGAGATACCCCTCTGCCGTGCGCATCATGCCATAGTGGCTGCACCCCTCGCTCCAGAATCGTTCATCTATGCGCGCAGCCAGTGCTGCCGCTTCAGCCGCGTACACATCGGCCCGGGCAGCATCCCCCAGCTCGCGCAGCATGCGTGCCAGCAACTGGCGGCACAGATAGTGCAGCACATTAGTGCCAAAGGCATACGAAGCCGCCATATCCGCCGGAGTCATCCACTCCGGGTAACTCTGCTCCCGCCAGTCGATGAATGAAGTCTCACCGGGACGCAAAACCTCCCCGGCGGGCAGAACAGCAGCATCCTGCTCCAGCGTGGCCGCCAGCACCCCGGCTGCATAGCGCAGCCATTCCTTATCCCCCTGCGACTGGTACAGCGACCATGCCCCCAGCGCCCACGCCACACGGTCGGTCGATACCGGCCAGCCACCGCCGGTGCCGGTATCCTGCATCACCACGCCACCGCGCACGCGGGACTCCAGGCTGGCGCGGGTAGCCTCCGGCGCGGCCAGTGCCGTGCCCAGCGCAGCAGCATAGGCAATATCGCGCGTCCACACCGTGGACCAGTTTGCCCCGGCCAGCAGCAGCCCCTCGCCATTGATATCGGCCTGCAGTTCCTGCACCGTCAGGGCATACATAGCCTGCAGCACCGGAAGGGAACTGCGCACCCCGGCGCAACCCTGTGGCAGGGTGGTCGGGATGGCCACCTCGCGCACCGCACCGCCCTCGCGGGTAATACGCAGGCAGGCGGGTGACACCAGCTCCGCCACCAGCCCCGGCTGTTCCAGCCGGGTGGAGGTCAGGCGGTAGGCGCCGTTATCAAACAGAAGCTGTTCCTGCGGGGCAGTCATGCGGGCGCATTAAAGAATAGCACCCGGCACGTAACCCACGCCATCCGGGAAGCGGGTGGCCAGCTCCTTCACCATATCGGCAAAGGCATCCACCTGCTGGGCAGCCATGCCGGTATCGCCGGCGTTCGCATCGTAAATCTCCTGAATCTCCTCGCGGGTCAGCATCAGGCGGCCATCAGCCCCCAGGCGGTCCAGCAGGTCATTGGTGGAAATAAGGCCGTTGCGCAGGTCGTTGGAAACCGCCACAGCGTGCTCCTTGATGACCTCATGGGCGGTCTCGCGGCCTACGCCGCGCTTCACCGCAGCCATCATGATGGTAGTGGTCATCAGGAAGGGCAGATAGCGGTTCAGTTCCGTGCGCACCACGGGCTCGTACATGCCCATCTGGTCCAGCACGGTAATGAACGTCTCAAACAGGCCATCGGCCGCCAGGAAGGCATCCGGCAGCACACAGCGGCGCACCACGGAGCAGGACACGTCGCCCTCGTTCCACTGGTCGCCGATAATGCCGCCAATCATGGTGAGGTGGCCCTTCAGAATGGCATGGAAGCCATTCACACGCTCGCAGGAGCGGGGGTTCATCTTGTGCGGCATGGCGCTGGAACCGGTCTGCCCCTTGGCAAAGCCCTCAGTGCAGAGCTCGTGCCCCACCATGAGACGCCAGGTCTTGCAGAAACTGCTGGGGCCGCTGGCCAGACCCACCAGGCCGGAAATAATTTCAAAGTCAAGAGAACGAGGATACACCTGACCCACATTCATCCACTTGGAGGAAATACCCAGGTGCGCGCAGATGCGTTCCTCCAGCTCGCGCACAGTGTCCGGATTCTTGGCAAAGAGGGAGAGCTGGTCCAGCTGCGTACCCACAGCACCCTTCAGACCGCGCACGCGGTAGCGCTCCATCATGCTCACCCAGGCCCAGGCCCAGTGCACAATCTCCTCGCCGAACATAGCCACGCGCTTACCCATGGTAGTGGCCTGTGCGGCCACGTTGTGCGTGCGGGCGGCAAAAACCATATCACGCCAGCCGTTGGCGCACTTGGCCATGCGGTCGAGCACCGCCACCGCCTTGTCGCGGATGATGTGCATAGAGCGCCAGATCTGCAGCTGCTCCACGTTTTCGGTCAGGTCGCGGCTGGTCATACCCTTGTGGATATGCTCGTGGCCGGCGAGGTCGCAGAATTCCTCAATACGGGCCTTCACATCGTGACGCGTCACGCGTTCGCGGGCGTTGATGCTCTCCACATCCACCTGTCCCTTCACACGCTCATAGGCATCAATGGCCTCCTGCGGAATATCCAGCCCCAGGTCTTTCTGGGCCTTCATCACAGCAATCCAGAACTCACGCTCCAGCACAATGCGGCCCTCGGCAGACCAGATAGCTTTCATGGAATCGGAGGCATAACGCCCGGCCAGTACATTCGGAATAGCGCTCATAATCGTATGGTTTCAGTACAGGTGAAAGCAGGATTATACCAGATTATCCCCCGGTTTTCAAGCTTTATATCCGACGCGCAGAAACGCGGCAAGTTGTAAAATCAAATGCGACACCGGAACACCCCTAAAAAGTCCACCCAAGGGTGCCCAAACTGCCCTAGCCCGGATGGGGGAGTGGGGGAAGGACGGCAATGAGTCCTTCCCCC
>JAFZGH010000266.1 GCA_017555465.1 Akkermansia sp.
CCACCTGGACGAGGAAATGGAACCGTCCGCCCGTCCCAATGAGCGCACCGAAGCATACTATGCAGCCCGCCCCTGCGAACGCTGCGTTGCATTCTGTGCCCGCAAAGCACAGGAGTTATTGCACGAACAGGCATAGTACAGGCGATTCTCGAACTTTCTTTTAAGCAACGAAATCGAGTCTGTCAAAAAATGCCCGACACACGCGTCAGATAAAACAAAAAGGCTTGCTTTTGGGAAAATTTAGGCTATCATCAACGTCGGGTGCTTTTCACCAATCGTGTTGTTTGTAATTAATATTAAATGAAATAATAGGGTACTGGCTTTATGCCACCTACAACACGGAAAAGCACCCGCTTTCTTTTTTTACACACAAGGTAGACAGCAAAGCCGCCGCGTTTATCCTGCAGACTCAAACGGCGGGTAACGGTATTGCGGGCAGCGTTTGAAATGCGCAGCATATTTCCCTTACCACCGCGCTTAGCTGAACCAGCCAGCGGAGATACGAGACCATTCGCACAGCAGAAATAGTTGATGCGGGAACTGCCGGAACGAATCTGGAATGCGCCATTGCGGGGATGTCATTATCAGTAGACATATTTGTGTACCCTGCCCTCATGGCAGATTGGGCAAAGAGTACAAGTGATTCAGAAAAACGGCCACTTAAAAGAGCCACCCGGCACCGCGTTCCGCACGGAAAGCGCTACCGGGTATCATTCCGTGCTTGACAAATCAGCACTGCAAAATCAAGAGCTTACAAAGAGACCCAGAAAACAACTACGACAAAAAGCAGATTTTTTTGTTATTTCTCTTGACGCGATACAACAAATCAGGTATATTTCCCTTGTCCACGGGACCGGACGTTAAATGGTTCCCGGGCTCGAAAGAGTCCGATTCATAGGGTAGTTGGGCACCCAGGGGCTTCGGCTCCTGGGTGACTTCCTTTTCCGGGGGGTAAGCATATTCTGAACCACGCCCCATTCTCTATGTCATGAGCCGGAATTCGCTTGATTTGCGGGGGATTTGGGGTTAGAATCGCGCGCATGACCACAGAGGAGAAAAAAGACTTCATCCGCGATATGGTAGCAAAGGACCTGGCGGAAGGCTATTGCGAAGTGCCGATTACGCGATTCCCGCCGGAGCCGAACGGCTACCTGCACATCGGCCATGCCAAGGCCATCTGTCTGGATTTTGGTCTGGCTAAGGAATATGCCCACCTGGGGGCGGTGTGCCACCTGCGTTTTGACGACACAAACCCCTGCAAGGAAGATATTGAGTTTGTGAACTCCATCCAGGAAGATATCCACTGGCTGGGCTTCGACTGGGGCGAGCACCTGTACTGGGCTTCCAACATTTTTGATTTCTACTATGACTGCGCCGTGGCGCTCATTAAGAAGGGGCTGGCGTATGTGGATCTGCAGGACCGCGAGACAATGCGCCAGCAGCGCGGCAACCTGGTGACTCCCGGTGTGGAATCCCCCTACCGCAACACTTCTGTCGAGGAAAATCTGGCACTGTTCGAGGCCATGAAACGCGGTGATTATGCCGAGGGTGCAGCCGTGCTGCGCGCCAAGATTGACATGGCCAGCAGCAATATGAACATGCGCGACCCCGTCATCTACCGCATTTCCTACGACCACCACCACAACACGGGCAATTCCTGGTGCATCTATCCGATGTACGACTTTGCCCACCCGCTGGAGGACGCCTACGAGCACATCACCCACTCTCTCTGCACGCTGGAGTTTGAAAACCACCGTCCGCTTTACGAATGGGTCATCGACAACTGCCCCGTGCCCGCCAAGCCCAAGCAGCGCGAATTCTCCCGACTGAATATCACCTATACCGTGATGAGCAAGCGCAAGCTGCGCCAGATGGTGGAGGAAGGATACGTGGCCGGCTGGGATGACCCCCGCATGCCCACAATCTGCGGTATGCGCCGCCGCGGCTATCCCGCCAAGGCAATTGTAGATTTCTGCGAGGGCGTGGGTATCACCAAGTTCAACGGCAACACCGATGTGGCCCGCCTGGAGAACGCCGTGCGCGGCGAGCTCAATGAGAAGGCAGAACGCCGCATGGCTGTGCTCAAGCCGCTGAAGCTCGTGCTGACGAATGTGGCCGATGATTTCGAGGAAGAGGTTGAAGTGGTCATCAACCCCGAACAGCCCGAACTCGGCAACCGCAAGCTTACGCTCACCAAGGAAGTGTGGATTGAGCAGGACGACTTCATGGTGGAGCCGCCCAAGAAGTACAAGCGTCTCTCCCCCGGCGCCTGCGTGCGCCTGCGCGGAGGATACTGCATGATCTGCACCGGCTACACGGCCGATGCCGAAGGCAATGTCACCGAGGTGCAGGCCGAAATCATCCCCGGCACGGTTGGTTCCAACCCGCCCGAGGGTATCAAGTGCAAGGGTGCTATCCACTGGGTATCTGCCAAATACGGCGTGAAAGCCGAAGTGCGCCTCTACGACCGACTGTTCAAGGATGAGGCCCCGGA
Organism: Akkermansia sp.; assembly: GCA_017555465.1. GTDB lineage: Bacteria > Verrucomicrobiota > Verrucomicrobiia > Verrucomicrobiales > Akkermansiaceae > Akkermansia. The sequence continues at coordinate 2,495 of JAFZGH010000266.1, forward strand.
TGCCAATGAGGAAGGCTTCCTGGCCTCGCTGAACACCGAATCTCTCACCGTGCTGACGGATGCCGTGGTGGAACCCGCCCTGGCAGAAGCCCCGGCAGAGTTCCTGTGCCAGTTCGAGCGCACAGGCTACTTCGTGGCCGACCGCTACGACCACAGCGCCGAGCACCCGGTATTCAACCGCTCTGTGGGGCTGCGCGATTCCTGGGCCAAGATGAATAAATAAGGCTGAGCACCATGAAGCATATTGAATTCACCGCCACTAACGGCAGCTTCGATATCAACGATTTCATCAATCGTTGCGATGCTGCCACCATGGGCGAAGAATTACCCCCTGCACCTGCAGCCGAGCAGGATACCGTGGCACCCGTACCCTGCACCGTACCCGTGGCAGATGGTTCAGACCCCATTGTCTATTCCCCGCTGGAGGAGGTGCTGGAGGATTTGCGCATGGGCAAACTCATCCTCATGACGGATGACCCGCACCGGGAAAACGAGGTGGACCTCGTGTGCGCCGGCCAGTTTGCCACGCCGCAGAATATCAACTTCATCGCCACACACGCCCGCGGGCTTATCTGCGTGCCCATGGCGCCGGAGCGTGTCGATGCCCTGGGGCTGCCCATGCAGACCCAGCACAACACGGAAAAACTGCACACAGCCTTTACCGTCAGCGTGGATGCAAAGGAAGGCATCACCACCGGCATCAGCGCTTTTGAGCGTTCCATCACCACCATGAAGCTGGCAGATTCCCGCTGCACGCTCGATGACTTTGTGCAGCCGGGCCACTGTTTCCCGCTGCGCGCGGTCGAGGGCGGTGTCATCCGCCGCGCCGGACACACCGAAGGCACGGTGGACATTCTGCGCATCGCCGGCATGGAGCCGGTGGGTGTGTGCTGCGAAATCATGAAGGATGACGGCACCATGGCCCGCCTGGGTGAAATGGGTGAGTTCCAGCGCAAGTTCGGGCTCAAGGCGTGCTCCCTGGCGCAGATTATCGAACACCGCCAGCACACGGAAAAGCTGGTGGAACGAGAGGAAGTGGTGAAACTCCCCACCGATTTCGGCGAGTTTGACTGCTACTCCTACCACTCCAAAGTGGATGGCAAGACACACCTGGCACTGGTACACGGCCCCATCGACCCGGAAAAGCCTGTGCTCTGCCGCGTACACAGCGAATGCCTCACGGGAGATGTGTTTGCCAGCCGCCGCTGCGACTGCGGCAGCCAGCTGCACGCCGCCATGCGCCGCGTGGCGCAGGAGGGTGGTATCATTCTCTACCTGCGCCAGGAAGGCCGCGGCATCGGACTTTCGGCCAAGCTGCATGCCTACAAGCTGCAGGAACAGGGTTACGACACCGTGGACGCCAACATCAAGCTTGGCTTTGCCCCAGATTTGCGGGATTACGGAGTGGGCGCCCAGATTCTGCGCGACCTCGGCGTGCGCCACCTGCGGCTGCTCACAAATAATCCGCTCAAAATCCAGGGACTTTCCGGCCACGGGCTGGATGTGGTGGAGCATGTACCCATCAGCATTGAGGCTCATGCCGATAACAAGTATTATCTGGACACCAAGCGAGACCGCATGGGACACCTGATTTAAGCAATGCTGGAGAAAAGCGCGGCACTGACTCGCTTTTCTCCTTTATGGCACAAAACATCATTTCTAAAAAAGCACTGCTGCGGTAAAATCAGCAAAAATACCGCTATTCCCAGATATGTCTGACCCGAACAAACAGCCCAACAAAACCCCACTCCCCGGTAATCCTCCCAACTGGGGCGTCATGATACTCATGACCGTCATCGCCGGTATCCTCCTGGTGGCTTTCGTCTTTGATGGGGCCCTGGCCTCTCCTGGTCGAGCCATCACCCTGGAACAATTCACGCAGGATTACAAAGGCGGCAAAGTCGTTCTGAGCCAGCCCAAGGAATTCCCGGTTGAAGTCACTCTGGATGCTGGCAATACGGAAGGCGTCATCACCGCTTACGAATACCGCAACCTGCCCCAGTACCCCAAGGCCTCCTTCTACATGCCCTTTACCGATTCGGATGAAGTGCGCTCGCTGTGCAACCGTTTCGGCATTACCACCACCACCCGCGTGGAAACAGCCCCGAAAGAAACAGAGCTTCAGGGTGACCGCATCTGGTCGACCGAAGACTTTGCCCGCATGGGAGCCGAAGGGCGCATCATCACCACCGGCAGCAGCCCGGTAATCTACGAAGCCGGCGGTCAGGGAGTCATCGTGGGCGAATACCGCCTGGCCCCCATCAACAAGGCAGAGCTCAAGGACCTGGAGCCGGTTCGCGTGGAGTTCAACCCGGCCTTCCAGGGCGAGCAGGTGCGCAACCTGCTGGGCAGCAAAGTCAGATACATTGTAGAGAGCAACACCTGGAGCATGTTCCTCATGAACGTGCTGCCCTTTGCCATCGTGCTGCTGCTTCTTTTCTTCTTCTTCCGCGCGCAGAGCGGCGGCCCCGGCGGCGCCATGAAGTTTGCCCGCAGCCGTGCCCGCCTGCTTGACCCGAACAAGAACAAGGTCACCTTCAAGGATGTGGCCGGTATCTCCGAAGCCAAGGAAGAAGTGTGGGAAATCGTCGAGTTCCTGCGCAATCCCCAGAAATTCCGTAACCTGGGCGGTACCATTCCCAAGGGCGTGCTCATGGTAGGCCCTCCCGGCACGGGTAAGACCCTGCTGGCACGCGCCATTGCCGGTGAAGCAGGCGTGCCGTTCTACACCATTTCCGGCTCCGACTTTGTGGAAATGTTTGTAGGCGTGGGCGCCAGCCGCGTGCGCGACATGTTCGCCGAGGCCAAGAAACACAGCCCCTGCCTCATCTTCATCGATGAAATTGATGCCGTGGGCCGCCACCGTGGTCATGGCGTGGGCGGCGGGCATGACGAACGCGAGCAGACACTCAACGCCCTGCTGGTGGAAATGGACGGCTTCACCGCCAATGAGAATGTCATCGTGATTGCCGCCACCAACCGCGTGGACGTGCTCGACCCCGCCCTGCTGCGTCCCGGCCGCTTCGACCGCCAGGTGACCGTGAACCTGCCCGATGCCGCCGGGCGCGAGCAGATTCTGCGCGTGCATGCCCGCAAGATCAAGCTTGCCCCGGATGTAGACCTGGGGCCGATTGCCCGCGCTACCACCGGTTTCTCCGGTGCAGAGCTGGCTAACCTGGTGAACGAGGCCGCCCTCATTGCCGCCCGCCACAACAAGCCCACCGTGCAGCAGGCAGACCTGGAGGAAGCGCGCGAAAAAGTGCGCTGGGGACGCGAGCGCCGCTCTCTGGAAATCTCTGATAAGGAGAAATACATGACCGCCGTGCACGAAGCGGGCCACGCAGTGTGCCTGCTCAAGACAGCCCTGTCCAAGAGCCTGCCGCTACACAAGGTCACCATCATTCCCCGCGGCCCGGCATTGGGTGTCACCATGATGCTGCCGGATGAGGACAAACACAGCGAATACAAGAGCGAACTGCTCGACTACATCGTCATGGCCATGGGTGGCCGCTGCGCAGAGCTCGTCGTCTTCGGCGATGTTTCCGGCGGCGCCCGCGGTGATATTCACCAGGCAACCAGCATTGCCCGCAAGATGGTCTGTGTCTATGGCATGAGCGAAAAGCTCGGTCCCATTGAATACGGCACCAACCACAATGAGGTATTCCTGGCACGTGATATCTCCCAGACCACCCGCAACTTCTCCGAGCACACCGCGCAGATAATCGACGAGGAAATCCAGCGTATCGTGACCGAGAACTACAACCGTGCTGTCACCATTCTGACCGAGAACCAGGAAAGACTGAAGCTTATCGCCGACAAACTCATCGAGTTTGAGACTCTGAGCGGCAAGCAGGTGGCAGAGCTGCTGGAAACCGGGGAAATGAGCGACCCGCCCGTGCGCCAGCTGCCCCCGCCCATCCCCATGGATGAGGATGCCCCCACTGACCTCCAGACGCCGGATGACGAGCCGCCTGCACCGCAGGAAGAAGCACCGGCAGCTGCCGCTGATGAAGAAAAGAAAGAAGACACGACCCTCTAACCCCCCCCCTTACCGACACACACAATATGAACAGCAAACAACTCGCCTTTGCCTGCGCCCAGGTGGCTTGCGACGCCAAAGCCTCCGACATCGCCATCTATGATCTGCGCGGCACATCCTCCATCACGGATTTCGCCGTGGTATGCACTGCCACCTCTGTGCCGCATCTCCGCGCCATCATGGGCGATGTGGACAAGGAAGTGTGGGAGAAATACGAAATCTCGCCCGTTTACGCCGAGCGCACGCCCAACGCCCTGTGGTGCGTGCTCGACTACATCGATGTGATGCTCCACGTCATGGCCGGAGAAACCCGCGAATTCTACGAGCTGGAAACACTCTGGAAGCCGGAGAACCGCATTGAGTGGAACGACGGCGACGAAGCCTGATTTTGCACCCCACCTGTTTGATGCATACCGCCCAGCTCTTGCATGGGCGGTATTTTTTTACGGCTGGCATTGCAGGAATTCCCCCCCGCCATAATGTAATAACCATGCCGTTCAAACTCCTTCCACTACGAGTCGAAGCAAAAGGCATGCAAGCTTTTTCTCATTTTGTGTAAGCTGCTGAAACGAGTGCTTTTTCACCGGCCTGCATGCGCAATATCTCCATTTGCAGGCGGGTCAGTTCCTCATTGAAGTGCACTGGAGTAAGCGGACGCCAGGAACTCAGTCCAAGCATGTGCTCTATCACCCGTCCCAAATGCTTGGCAAGAGGGCTGTTCATATCCAGCAGAGGCTTGATAAGGCGGCAGGCATCGGAGAGGTAACGCATACTCTCGTTTCG
>JAFZGH010000267.1 GCA_017555465.1 Akkermansia sp.
GCATCATTTCCTGCATGAAAGAACTGGTGCTGCTGAGACACGGGGAATCGCAATGGAATGCTGAAGGCCGTTTTACCGGATGGATAGATGTGCCGCTTTCGGTACGAGGAAGGCGCGAGTCGGAGCTGGCGGCCCGGCGTTTGCAGGAGTGCGGCTTTGCGTGCGGGGCTGCTTGTGTGTCGCTGCTGCAGCGGGCGATTCACACGCTCAATATCGTGTTGGGAATAACCGGCCGAGCCTGGGTTCCCGTGCATAAAGACTGGCGGCTTAATGAAAAACACTATGGCATTCTGCAGGGGCGGTTGAAGCGGGAAGTGGTGCAGGAAATGGGCGAGGAACTGGTGCAGCGCTGGCGACGGGCCTATGAATGCCCACCGCCTCCGCAGTCGGCAGAAGCTGCGCTGCAGCAGGCTCGCGATGCTCGTTATGCTTCCCTGCCGCCCGCTTTGCTTCCGGCCACAGAATCGCTGCAGGATACGCACAGGCGGGTGCGGGCATGCTGGGAGGAACTGCTGCGGCCGCAGTTGTATGCTTCCGGCACATTGCTGGTGGTGGCGCATGGTAACAGTTTGCGTGCCCTGCTGATGCATTTGCGGGGGCTTAGTCCAGTGGGAGTGGAACAGTTGGAAATTTCTACAGCTCAACCGATACACCTGGTCTTTGATGATGATATGAATTTGCTGCCCCATGTGGCTACGTTTTCCGGGCAGAACGAGTGACCGGGTATCCTTCGTTGATTGACCTGCTGCATTCAACGTGCCATGCTCTGCAGCATGGCAATTCGAATGAAAGAGTGGGGCATGCTCTCGTATCCCCGGCAAGGTGTGCATTTACCACTCAATGCGTTGAATGACTGGGGGCGTTCCGGGCGTGTGCTCGGCCAGGGCGTGACACAGGCCGGATCTGGTGCCGCCGAACTGGCAAATGCTATTTACCGTGTGCAGAAAGCAGGCAGCGAAGCTGACATGGCCAGTGCATTTGAGCAGATTGGCCGTGAAACAACGGAGGAACTGCTGGAGCTTCCGGTGCGCGATTGGGATTACAGCTGGCAGCAGGCGTATGCACCGCGCGTGCAGGAAGTTCTCAACCAGTATAGCGGCGCAGACCGTGAACGGGCGCTTCAGCTGAGTGAGGTGTATGGCCACCGACATTCGTTGAATGGTAGACGACGCATGGAATTGGAGCGCATCCGCCAATCGCGACGCAACTGGCAGCAACAGGTGGAAGAGGCTGTGCAGCAGGGAGATACACAAAGCGCCTGTGACTGGCTGGAGCAAGGTAGTGGCGTATTCCTGCCGGAAGCGCAGTTGCCGCAGCAATTGGAACAGGCGCAGAACCGAAGTCTGCATGCCCGGTGGCGGCAGCGCTTGCAGCAGGAACCTCATGCGGCGCTTGCTGCGTGGAAAACCGCACTTGAGGAAAAACCTGCTGATGCCGCAGAACTGCGCGAGCTCGAACATGAAGTAGAACAAACCCGCCGTGAGGTTTTCAACGCATTGGCTGCCAATCTGGCTGCGGGGATAGTGCAGGGACAGGAGCCCGCCACCGCTGACCTGGAGCAGGCGGTGAGCGCCGGAGTGCTGCAACCTGGGCAGGTGGAGGAGTGGAAGGAACCTCGCCGGGCGCTGGAAACTGCGGCTGCCTGCGATTGGCAGCGGCGCATTGATGAACGAAGCGGATTGGATGATGAAGAACTGACTGTGCAGATTGCGCTGTCTCCGCTACCTGTGGAGCAGAGGCGTTCCCTGCTGGAACGCATGCAGGCCACAGAGGTGATTCCTGCGCAGCAACGCGCGGGAATCAGCCGTCATTTGTGGGATTTATACCGCCAGGGAAATCTGGGGTGCCCTGGGGATTCTGAGGCCTTGCAGGCACTTTCCCGATTGCAATCAGAAGCGCTGGAGCGGCAGCGCTCCGGTCAGGAAAAGGATTGTTTGCGCTGGCTGACCCAACTGCGCAGCGAAACTGAAAACTGGGTTTGTTTTGAAGCTTGATGATTATGGATACGACAACGGAAAATAATTGGACGGAACCGCAGAAACCTGTATCTCTTGAATCGCTGCCGCCGTTGCAGAAGGTGAACGAGGGGCGGGAATGGGAGAAAAATAAGTATTGGAACAATATCCTGACGGGAAATCCGGATACGGTGCCGGATGCAGTGCGTCAGAAAGCTGGAGCTGCAGATGAGAACAGCCCGGCTGAAGAACGCAATTATCGTCTGATGAGTAATATCAACCGTTCCTGGGTGGTGGATTTCAAAAATAAGAAAAAGGAGGAAGTTCGCGCGACCTGGCCGGACATCCGCCTGAATTTGTCTAAGGAACTGGGCGTGCGCGATTCTGAGCCGGAGGTTTACACTGCTCTTTCTCTCCGGCAACAGGATGCACCCAGGCAACAGGAGGTACGCGATTTGTTTGAAAAGGGATTTTCCTCCGGGCTTAAAGGCGAACAGGCAGCACTCCATGATGCCGATGATGACCCTCTTGGTGTGCGAGAGGAAGCTCACCGCCTGGGGGCTGCTCAGCGTGCTCATTACCTGCCGTTGGCGGAATCTGTTTCCGGGGCGTGGGGGATGATGAAGGCAGAGGAATCCTCACCGCTTCACTGGCTGGATATGGTGACGGGATTCCCCGATATGCTGAAAGCTGTGGATGAAATGGCAGATATGCCGCCCGATGAACGTGCGCGTGTGTATGAAGTGGCCAGAACCCTGGAATCTACCCGCAAGTTGCAGGAAATGCCTGCATCTCTGGCAGGTAACATGCTGCACAGTATGCGCCGGGGAACGGCCGATTTGCGGCATTATATGGCGCAGGGTGCGGGGCATATCGCTACATCATTGACCAAAGCCGCAGCAGAGACTCTGGAGAGTGATGTTTTGCGAAACGGTGCCGCAGCGGCAGATAAGCGCCTGCAGGTGTTGGATGAGTTGCGCCGCGTGGCGCAGGGCGAGGTGTTTCCCATTGACCTGGGGGAGGATAGTTCTCTGTTGGAGTCGATGGCCGTGGATGCGGCCGGGGCGGTGCCTGGGGCGGCGCTGGCGTTTATGGGTGGCGCCGGGTTCGGCATGTTGGCATTGAGTGGAGCAGGGGCAGCCATTGCTGATGCCCGAAGCCGCTCACCCCAGGGCAAACAGGAGCTGCAGACCGCGGCTGGTGTGGTGGGCGGTGCGCTGCAGGCTGGTATTTATATGGGCATGAGCCGTATCGGGGCTAATATGCTTAACCGGACGATTGGCAATTTTGCGAAAGCTCGTGGGGCGGGGTTTAAAGGGTACTCACTGGCATCGCTGGGAACTCTGGGTACCCTCACGGCGGAAAATATCAAGCTTTTACTGGCGGGCAAGGCTGCGCATGCCAGTGAACTGGGGATGCAGGAACTGGCGGCCCGGGTGGATAAGGTGGCTTCCAATATTGATTGGGAGGCGTATGGAGATAACCTGACTGATATTGAGGCAAATATGCGCGAGTCCGCCATGAATCTGCCGTTCATTCTCATTGCGGCTGGGCGGGCGGCTCTGCATCATTTCCGCTCTCCCCGCGCCATGCTGGAAAATACCCGGCTGCTGGAGGATTGGGGCGTGGATGAAGCTGCACGCACCCGCATTCTCAATGAACCGGATATTCACGTGCAATCAGATATGCTTCGGGATGCCTTGCGCAGTAGTAAACGCTGGGGCGGCCCAGGAGCCTTGCAGGATTTTATCCGTTCGCTTAAATTGCTTAACACCGGGGGAAATCTGGATTTCCGGGATGCCAGAGTGGCGCGCGATTTCCTGAATATGGAGGCGGATGTGACCACGCTCATGAAACCGGAAGTGGTGGAACGGGATGTGAAGAATCCGGCTGTGGTGAAGGAGTTGTTTGCCCGTGTGCCTGGACATAAAATGACGCCCTCCGTCACATCGAGGTACATTCCGTATCTGCAATTGTGGGATGAATGGAGCCAGTTGAGTCATGGCTCTGTCCCCATGCCGCCGGATGAGCTCATCAAGTTGAATCAGCAGTACAAGGAAATCCTGAAAGATAAGAGAAAAGGGATTCCTAAGTATCTCCGGCTCGATGGCTACTATCATCCCTACCGGGAAGAATCGGTGCAGGTGCTGGCGGCAGATCGCACCCGTGAGGTGCTCAATAACAGCTACCGCCTGCTCATGAATACAGAAACACTGGGCAGCCTGGTGAACTCATATCCCAATCTGGAAACAGCCCGCCGCAAGACGGAAGATACCCGCCGCATGTACGTGAGTGAGTTTTGCCGTGCCATGATGCGTTGTGTGCAGGGAATGCCTGCAGAGGACTCGTTCATGATGTTTAATGAGCGGCTGGAGCAGTTTTACCTGAATCGCCGGCGTGGTGCCCGCCATGCACCTGCGTGGCTTCATCAGGAGAGTGAAGCAACTATCCGGGAGGCAAAGACAAAGGCCTATTTCAAGACCATTCACCCGAAGAAAGGGGACAGTCCGCATATCAAGGAATTGTACCGCAGTCTTGTATCGGCCCGGGCTTGTGGCGAATCTCTGCTGGAATTGCTGCCGCACACGCGCGATTTCCAGACTCTGCTTTCCATGGGGTTCAAGCCGGAGGAGGCCTACTCCCACCTGCTGCATCGCGAATTCAAGGAACATGTGGACAGCTCCATCTGGAATCCCGTGGTGCTGAACCGTAAGATGGCGAATGCGTCTGATAATATCACGCGTCTGGAGAAAAGTAAAAAGTCATTTGCGGATTATCTGGCGCTGAGTGGGTATCAGATGGAAAACACAACGGATGCCAACGGAAAGGAATTGCACCGCATCATGTGTCCGGATGGGCGATATTCGCCGTGGATGAGAGGACCCGCACATGTGGTGAATACCATGGTCGGGAATGTGCAGACTTCGTTCCTTCCCTGGGGACATGACATGTTGCTTAAGAATATGCAAGGCTCGTACAAGACGGATGTGTGGAATAAGCGCGTCTTTGAACGTCGGCGCATGTTCCCCTTGTCTATGGACCGTTTTGTAGGGTTTGATCATCTTGGCAATACTGCGGCCCGCGACCTCTGCGCCCTTTGGCTCAGCGATTCCACGCAATATGGCGTAGGTCTGGAGTTTTCTTTGAATGATGAACACTGGAAACGCTACAAGGGTAAGAAAGTCAACGCCTATACTAAGGAAATCGAGCCGGAGACCGGCATGTACCTGGTGCGACACGGCCAGATTATTACCCCGATGGATTTAATCAAGAGCCGTTTTTCCACCTACTGGCACCGCATGATGATTTCGGGGTGGGTAAGTCCCCAGGAGGTGGGGCAGGCACTGGTGGCAGGCAATATGATGACTCAGAACGAGCTGGATGCCCTTATCAGGGAAGGGACAGATCGACCTGTGGATTTTTCCCACATGTCCCGAGAACACCGTCGCAGGTTCATCAAGAAAAATAACGGCCCCTTCGTCCGTGGTAATCACCAGAAAATGTACCGGATTCTGGCGGAGCGCATGACGAATCTGAACGTGGTATATATGCTGGCCAATCTGGAAAAAGCGCCTCTGCCCAACACGGTGAAGCAATGGTTCCTGACGACTCCGTTCAGTGAATTCAAAGAGCCGGAAACACAAGCGGCCCTGCGCCATGAAATGACCATGCATGCCAATCGCACGGCTGCCAACGAGGTGAAATCGCATATACCGCGCGTGATGTCCATGCGGGAATCGTTGAAGCAAGGCAATCATCCCATGTTGGAGGAGCGCATGCGCCTTGCCTATGAGCCGGATGAAAACCGTCGTTATGAACAGGGCTGGTGCTATTCTGTGGGCGGTGCCGGTGCCTTCCGTTCGGCTGGGCAGTCATTCTGGAACCTGCTGGAAAATCCCGCTCGTGCCTGGAAAATGCTGCCGGAGGACCAGAGGGAAAAACTGGTCGCCGAGATTCAGGATGTATGTGGTGACCGCCCGGTGGGCCAGGCTGTTCAAGAACTGTCGGATGTGTTGAAACAGTATCCCGCTTTGCATGGCTATGCTGTTGAAACTCGTGGCGGCTCTGAGCTTTGCCGTATGGTGCTCGACCCCATCAACCTGCAGAATCTCACAGAACCAGTGTATCTGAAATATGTGGACGCCCGTTACGGAACCCCCATCCTGGTCAAGAATGGGTTTACCGTGGAGAAATCCGCCAGCCTGCCGGAGGAATGCGCAGCAGATTCCCGAGTGATGCCGGCCATACGCCTGCTCACGGAGTTGCGGCGTCAGGTAACCGATATTCCGTTTACAGATCAGGAAGGTATCTGGTGGAAAAAGATTCGCTATGGCGGGGTGGAAGGTAAGCGTCCTGGCGGTCTGAATGAGCAATGGACTCCTGAATGCGGGTTGAAAACGATGCTGGAATACTACCTGCAGCTGGATGATATGTGCCGTGAATCTGGTAAGGATTCGCTTGAGGTCTGTGGCGTAAAATTAGGTGGCATGCAACTGGGTAATGTTGATATGAACAAACTCCGGCATATCACCGTATACCGGTGCGATGAGTTCCCGGAACACATGGTGCGCCTGATGCCGGGAGAAGCCGATGCTGACAACCCGCGGCAGCGTTCACCGTATGTGCTGCACAGCGCGGATGGTACTCCTCTGCTGCCGACACGCCAGGCCCGAACCCGTGAGGAATATACACAGGCGTTGGTTCCGCTGCGGGATTACAGCGGTAGAGTAAAATCGTACGACTACGCGACGAATGTATCGCGCCGCCGGAATCAGGTGGAATCCTGGATGTACGAGCTGGTGTCGGTGCGGGGAACCAATGTCGACCGCTGGAAAGAAGGCTCCCTGGCAGAGGTTGACAACCTGGAGCTTTGTATGCAGTTGTTCCAGGATAGTCGTCTGCCGTATTTCCTGGCCTCCCGTCATCCGGAAACCCTCACGCGGGGTGAGGCTCTGACTTGCGAACTGGCCCGCCTGTCGCTCCTGGCAGAAGTCGGTGTTTACCGGGAGCAGCATATTGAGGAGCTGATACAGTTCTGCCGGCGGCTGCGGGAAGATAAACAGGAGCTTCACCTCATCCAGCATGTGCTGAATCGTGTTGTTTCTCCCACCCCTGATAAATACAGTGAGGAAGAAGTATCCCTCTCTAACCCCACAGACGAATAATCCGTATGTTGAGTACTCTGGATGAAAGTATCCGTCGCAGGTTGGAAGACCCGCTCTGGCGGCTTACCAATCTGTACTGGATAGAAAACAAAAGCGGGCGCATGCAACGCTTTGCGCCCAATGCGGCGCAGCTCCGCCTGCACCGCAACCTGTGGCATCGCAATGCGGTGCTCAAGGCTCGCCAGCTGGGCATTTCCACCTATGTGGCCATGCTCATGCTGGATAACTGCCTGTTCAAGCCGAATTTTCACGCGGGCATTATCGATAAGACCCTGCCGGATGCTGAGCAGAAGCTGGAGAAAATCCGCTTTGCGTGGGAGCACCTGGATTACCTGCCGCCGCATGCGGATGTGCAGGCCCAGGCACTGGCCTGCGTAGGCAGCATCCTCAAGCAGCAGAGCGGCGTTGCTAAGAAGGGCGGGTGGCACCCTGCTGCAGATGCCCGCGGCAGGCTCGCCTTTGCCAACGGCAGCGATATCCGCCTGGGCACCACCCTGCGCGGCGGTACGCTGCAGCTGCTGCACGTGAGCGAGCTGGCGCATGTCTCTGTGCATGCGCCGTGGCGCGCCCGCGAAATCCGTACCGGTGCTATCAACACCGTATCGGCAGAGGGGATGATTATCCTGGAAAGCACGCACGAGGGCGGGCGCTACGGCGTGAACTACGAGCTGACTTCCCAGGCCATGGAAAATGCCGCGAAAGAGGAACTTTCGCCGCTCGATTTCCGCTTCTTCTTCATGAGCTGGTTCGATAACCCGGACTACGCCCTGCCGGGGCGCGCCGGGTGGTCAGATGCCCAGGCTGCTTACTTCGAGAAGCTGGAGCTCGAGTGTGGGGTGCAGCTCAGCCACGCGCAGAAACTCTGGTACGCCCGCATGGAACGCACCATGGGCGCGGCCATGCGCCAGGAGTACCCCTCCACGCCGGATGAAGCCTTTGCCACGGGCAACGATGGCGCCATTTACGGCGCTCAGATTGCCCGCCTGCGCGAGAAAGGGCGCATCGGCTGCGCGTTCGAGTACAACCCGCAGGAACCGCTCTACACCGCGTGGGATCTGGGACTCAGCGACCACACCTCCATCTGGCTGGTGCAGAATTATGGCGGCAATGTGTACTGGCTGAACCACTATTCGGCCAACCAGCTGCCGCTGGAGCACTTTGCCGGTAAAATCCGCGAGTGGGAACTGAGCTACGGCCACATTGCCGCACATTTTCTGCCTCACGATGCTGCCCACCGGGACCCGCACGGACAGTCCTATGTGGAAAGTCTGGCGCGCGAGGGGATCTGCGCGGTGCGTGTGGTGCCGCGCACGCCGGATATCTGGCGCGGTATCAATTCGCTGCGTGGTATCCTGGCGCACAGCTGGTTTCACCGCGATACCCTGCAGCAGCGCGTCAACGCACGCGGGGAGAAAGAACCTTCCGGCCTCAGCTGTCTGGAAATGTACCGCACTGCCCCTGCCGGGGCAAGCGGCACGTATCGCGAAACTCCGGTGCACGATGCCAGCTCCCACTCGGCAGATGCCGCCCGCATGTTTGCCGAAGCGCTCAGCCACGGCATGGTCTACCCGGTGCAGCTGCGGCTCACGCCCCGCCGTGCGCGTATGTAAAATTCCCTATGAATACGAACAAGGAACAACACAACTGGCTGACCAGTCTCCTGACTGGTTGGGGTATCAAGGAATCCTGGGCCAAGCTCATTGCCGGCGCCATCATTGGTGCCTGTGCTGCCGCAGGACTTCTGTGAATAACTAACGGGCCTGGAGCTTCGGCTCCAGACCCGTTAAATGGTCCTCGTAGCGCCCGGCCTTACTGGTTCATGGCATCCGGATTATCCAGCAGGCCGGATTTCTCCAGGTAGTAATCATAGCCGCCGGCGTAGGGGGTCACGGTGCCGTGGGCAATGTGCAGCGTCTTTTCTGCCAGGGAGCGGATGAAGTGCACATCGTGCGAGATGAATACCAGCGTACCCTCGTAGCGTTTGAGTGCCTGGGAGAGGGCTTCCACGCTCATGAGGTCGAGGTGGGTGGTCGGTTCGTCCATGAGCAGGAGGTTGGGCGGGTTCACCAGGAACTTCACCAGACTGAGACGGGATTTCTCACCGCCGGAAAGCACCTCCACGCGTTTCTCGCAGTCCAGTTTGCGGAACATGAAGGAGCCGAGCACGGCGCGGGCTTCTTCCTCGCGCAGTTCGGGGTCTGCCTTCATGATTTCCTCCAGCACGGTGAAGTTGGGCGTGAGGTTTTCCGAGCGCATCTGCGAGAAATAGCCGATGCGGGTGGTGGTGCCCAGCACGCGCTGGCCTTCGTCGATGGGGAGAACGCCAGCCAGAATCTTGAGCAGGGTGGATTTGCCTGCGCCATTCGGCCCCACGAGCACGATGCGGTCGCCTCGCTCAATGAGCAGGTCGAGGTTCTTGTAAATGCGCTTCTCGCCATAGCTCTGGCCCACTTTTTCCAGCTCCAGCACTTTCTGCATGCTGCGCGGCGGCTGCGGGAAGATGAACTTGAACACGCGGCGGCTCTGGCGCGGTTTTTCGATGCGGCGCATCTTCTCCAGTTGCTTGATGCGGCTCTGCACCTGGGAGGCCTTGGACGCCACCGAGCGGAAGCGCTCAATGAATGATTCGATATGGGCAATCTCGCGCTGTTGATTGCGCCAGGCGGCCAGCACCTGTTCATAGCGCTGCTCCTTGAGCTCCAGGAACTGGCTGTAGTTGCCCGTGTAGCGCACCAGCTCGCCGTTTTCGATGTCGTACACCGTTTCCACCAGCGAATCCATGAAATCGCGGTCGTGGGAAATCATGAAGATGGCTCCCGGGTAGTTCATGAGGTAGCGCTGGAACCACAGCAGACTCATCAGGTCCAGGTGGTTGGTCGGTTCGTCCAGCATGAGCAGGTCCGGCTCTGCCACCAGCAGCTGCGCCATGTGCGCGCGCATCACCCAGCCACCGCTCATCTCGCGGGCCGGGCGGTGAAAATCCTCGTCCTTGAAGGCGAGCCCCTTCAGAATCTTCTTGGCCTTGGGCTCAATCTGGTAACCATCGTGCGAAATGAAGGTATCCATGGCGGCGGCGTACTCATCGCTGGAGTTATCGCCCCGGGCCTCGCACTCGCGCAGAATGCGGATAGCCTCGCCCATCTCCGGGGTGGTGCTCATGGCAATCTCCAGCACCGTGCGGTCGGTGGGGTCGCCGGCTTCCTGCTGCAGGTAGCCCACCACGGCGTAGTCATCCATGACAATCTGCCCCTCATCCGGCGTATCATCGCCCCGTATCATGCGGAAGAGCGTGGATTTTCCCGCCCCGTTGGGCCCTACCAGCGCAATGCGCTCGCCCCAGTTGACAACGAGCTCGGTCTCGTAGAAGAGCGTGCGCCCGGCGTGTGCTTTGGTGAGTTTCTTGATGGTCAGCATGGCGCGGAGAGTATACACCATTTCCACCAAAAGGCAAATGATTTCACAATATTTCGCCCAACCGCCCGAAATGGTGGGATTTTTTGCTTGCCGCACAGTGCCTCTCGCGTTAGAATGGCAGGCAGTACAGCGGCATGAACGAAACAATCACCAGCAAGCCCCGCACTGTCAGGCGAGCCATGCAGGCCAGCCTGCAGGTGCTCATCCTCGTGCTGGGGGTGCCGCTGGGGATTCTGGGGGGC
>JAFZGH010000268.1 GCA_017555465.1 Akkermansia sp.
CGGTGATGTCGGATGTGGGGATGCTGCTGTACCGGATACGTTTCGTATCCGTATTATAGACGCTCCATTGTGTGGAAGTCAAGCCGCGTTCACTGACAGAAACCACTTTGCTTTCCAGCGTGGGACTCAGCTGCGAGATAAGCTGTTTCTGCGTGCTGGTGAGCGGCTGCCCGGCGGCGTTGTAGTGGGTCGCGGTGGTGAAGCTGAAAATTCCCTCCTCCGCGATTTCCGCGCCATAGGCATATTCCGTGACGGGAGAATTCTCCACTGTCGGCTCCTCTGCCAGGGCCAGCGTCTCGCGGATGACATTTCCCAGGGCATCGTACTCATACAGCGTGGGCGCAGAGGCTTCTGTGTTTTCCCCTGTATCGCTCCAGCTCTTCACCAGCTTCCCCCTGGCATTGTACTCACTGCGCGTGCAGATAAAGCCACCCTGCGTATTCGGCTGCGCCTGCACCAGAGTCTCCCCGAAGCCATTGCTGGTGCTCTGCGAAATGATTGTTCCGTCGGCCAGATGCTGCGTCTCGCAGAGGCAGCCGTTCTGCACACTGTATGAGTAAAGGATTTCGCGCTGTGCCGTGCCTGCCAGCCGCGCCGTGCTGCCGTCGGCGTTGCTCTCGCTGATACGCGTCGCGCCGGAGGGCAGCGTCACTGTGGTGACGAGTCCATCAGCACTGTAAGCCGTGGACGTCACGCGCCCCAGCTCATCCGTTTCGCTGACCACGCGCCCGGAAGCATCGTAGACCGAGTGGCGGGAAGTCATCATCGGCCCGGTATGCGTGAGGGTGCTCACCACGCGACCCTCCGCATCGCGCACATATTCCGTAATTGTTTCCGGGGTAATGACTGTCTCCCCGTCGCAAATCTCCTGACGGGAAATTTCCTTCAACCGGCGGGTGGAATCGTAGAAATAATCCGTGCGAATGCCGTCCTCATCCACCTCCCAGATGGGCGAGCCATCGCAATTCAGTGCGCGGGAAGAAGCGCGCCCGTTATCGCGCAGCGTGCCCACGCGGCGGTTCTGTGTATCGTAGCTGTGCGTTGCGCCCGAGAGACGGACCCAGGTGGCACCATCGGAAAGTAACAGGAATTCCTCCTCGCGCACCGTATTGCCCGCCGCATTGACGAAACTGACCCGGCGGCGGCTCTGCCCGGCCACAGGCTCACCCTCCACCCGAGTCTCTTCGGTAATCGTATAAAGAGCCCCGTGCTGGTAATCCGGCGCATAGGAATACCAGCGCTGCACCCCGTCCACACCTTGGCTCATGCGGAGACGCCCGCGGTTGAGCGGCTCTGCCGCCTCCCCCGTCCAGGTCTCGGAAATTTCCAGATGCGTATGCGGCGAGCCGGTAGCCGTCGTGCGGATTTCCTCGCGCTTCACCCCACCGGAAACCGCATACGAATGCGTTTCGGTCGAAAGCGTCGTCATGAGTCCGCCCGCCGCCGGACGCAGCTTGCGCACCACCTGCGCCACATCGCCATTGAACAGTGACGCCGCAGAGTTCACATAGGAATAATCCGTAATGAGCGTGTAATCACCCCCGCGCCAGGGCTCGTACGACTTCACCAGACGCCCGGTGGCATCGTAGCAGCTTTCCACCACACTGCCATCCGGGGCGGTGCGGCGGATTTCATTGCCGCTGCCATCGTACTCAAACAAAGTCGTGCGGGCATCGGGCGAACCATAGCCCTCCACCCGGGAAAGCAGCAGCTGCCCCAGGGGCGTATCCTGGAACACCTCGCAGGTGGCAGAGGCCACCGCTTCCCCACGGCGCACCGTGGTCACCAACTGCCAGACCGCCAGAGCCCCCGTCACCGCCGAAGCCGGCTCCAGCACCGTGCGGCTCTGGGTGGTGCAGACCACCTCCTCCCCCTCACCGCGGGAAAGCGTCCACGCGCCGTCGGCATCCTGCTGCCAGGCGGTCACCACAGACTGGCGCTCCGGGGCAGATTCTGTAATCGTCAGCTTGCCGTCACCCTCATTCCACGCTACATCAAAACGCTTGAACCAGGCAGCGCCCTCCACCAGTGTATACAAGCCCGCTGCATCCACTCCGGCCACCATATCTGGCGTGTAGAGCACCAGCGCATAGCCGGACTCAGAATCCTCCTCCACCTGGAGCAGGCCATCCCAATAACTCCAGACCTGGCGCAGCGCGCCATCCACCCGCTTCACCGCCAGATACGCCGAAACATCCTCAATGAGCACACCCTCCGGGCTGGTGTAGGAAAGCAGCGCACCATCGGCCAGCGAAAAACGCCAGGCTGCTCCCGAAGACTCCTGCCAGCGCAAGGAAGCCGGAACTGATCCCTCCGCAGGCAGCAGCGAAGCCACACCCAGGCCCGCCGTATCCACACCCACCGGGGCAATCGAACCATCGGTATAATACCGCAGCGCCACCACACGGTTGCCACGCTGCACCTCCAGCCTGCAGCCGGGCTGCACACCGTCCTCCGGCAGCACCAGGCGCGCCGCCATGGGGTGGTTGAACAACAAAGCCGCCGGAGACGCCAGTGCGGCCGAAAGCTCCTTTGCCTGCAGCACCACCTTGCCACCCAGCGACGTCCCCATACCGCGCAGCGCGCCCACATTGCAGGACCAGAAAAGCGAATCCTCCGTCACCGTAGCCGAAACCTCCGACCCAGCGGAAGAAGAGGCCGAAGATGCCGCCCCGCTGCGCGCACCGGGCACACCGCCATCCATCGAGCAGGATGACCCACCACAGCCGCAGGGCTCCTCGTCCTTCACGCCACCATCCTCCAGTGCCACCACGCGGTAGGAGTACTCGCAGACAAGCTTATTGTTACTGGCATCGGCCATCTCGATATTCTCATAATGAAACTCCAGCTCATGCTCACCCGAAGCCACCACCGCCGAAGCCGTCTCCGCCGGCCAGGTGGGATGCCCGCCGTAGATACCGGCAGACTCACGGGAGCTGGTCATATCCAGAATGCGCTTGCCATCCACCGTGACAAATCCCCAGTCCTCCACGCGGAAGGTGGCCGAGATGCGCGCCAGGATGGGGCGAGGATTCCCCTCCGCATCCACCCCGGAGGGGACAGAAACAGGAATCGTCACCTTATCCTGCAGGGCATGGGTAGGAGGCGACTGGTTGCGGTTGCCCGAGCCGGAGGCAATGACCTCCCCCTTCTGAACAGAGGCAGCAGAGTGGGAAGCGCGGGAAGAAACAGGGGCGATTTCGCTCATAGGAGCGAACCAATGGTTATATGTAGGGCCAGTTGTGGTCATGGTAAATAAAGCGGCACCTGCCGCATCCGTATGAATAGTACCCAGCCGGGAAAAGCACAACAAAATAACACCACCCGGTTGCGCTTTCCGCACGGAAAGTATGACTGGACTATGAGCGAAAAGAGTTCGGCATGTTGTTTTCTGGCCGGATGTGAGGAAAAAATGAAAATTTTTCAGGATTTGGCTTGACGGGGCGGGGCAAAGGGTATATACTCCCGCCGTTCCAAGAACACAGGGCTATGGTGTAATTGGCAACACATCGGTTTCTGGCACCGCTATTCGGGGTTCGAGTCCCTGTAGCCCTACTCAAAAAGCTCAC
>JAFZGH010000269.1 GCA_017555465.1 Akkermansia sp.
ATTACCGACATGAAAAAGTTTTTCATATTCCTGATTCTGCTGGGTCTTGCTGCAGGTGGTGTCTATTTTTATGACCCCGGCCTGCTGGGGCTGGATGCTCCCGCCAAGGCTACCAAGAAAGTAAAGAAGGGTAAGAAGGCCAAGAAGAAGAAAAAGGCAGAGAAGCCCGCAGCTGAGGCTGCGCCGGCAGATGCTGCTGAGACTCATGCTGCTGCCACAGCTGAACCCGAGGAGGAAGAGGAGGATATGGCCCCGGCTGAGCCTGCTCCCAAGCCCCTGAGCTTCCTGGATAATCAGGAGGCCCGTGCCAAGGCTAAGGCACAGGGTGTTCCTTCCCTTATCATCTGGTATGGCTCCGACTGGTTGCCCTGCGCTGGCAAGGTGGTGAGCGAGTGGACCAAGCTGGAGAAAAAAGGCCTGCCGGTGGTGTTCGGCCAGATTGATGAACGCCTGGGTGTGGTGCCGGATCTGCATGCGCGCGACAAGATGCTGCCCTGCGGCCCGTTCTTCAATCTTCCGGCAGCGGTGCTGCTGGCTGCTGATGATACGCTGCTGGGTATTTACACCGGCAAGACCGTGCTGAGTGCCGCCGCTATGGAAAAGGCGGTGAAGCGCACGCTGGAGCGCGCGCCGAAGTACATGAAGCTGGTGGAGAAGGCCCTCTCTACGGATGGCATTGAAGGCGCCAAGGCGGCTGCTGATGCGCTGGATATGATGCCGTATGCAGATGCAGTCCGCAACAAGACGCTGAAGGATGTCCTGAACCGTAAGGACCCGGAGCATGCAACCATGGCCCGCTACCTGTACTGCATGGACCACATGGGGATGTACGGTGAGATTAACGCCGTGCTGAATGGCGGTAAGGGTGCAGATGCCAAGTACAAGGGCAATGACCGCAAGTTTGATGATGGTATTGCTTTTGTGCAGAAGGTGATGAAGTCCCGCAAGCTGAAGGATGACCTCCAGCAGCAGTGGAACTCCGGCCTGGCTTATGTGTACCGCGAGAAGTACAACGCCACCAAGGAGCCTGAGCTGCGCAAGAAGCTGGTGCAGATTTACCGCCAGGTGGTGAAGATTGACCCCGATAGCGAGTATGGTAAGGGCGCTTTGCGCTGGGCTAATTACTGGGATGATGAGTTCCCGTACGTGTTTGACGAACCCTATTACGATAGCGGCGAAATGACGGTCGGCTTCGAAAAGGAATGGCGTGTCAACGTGAGCAAGCAGGTAAAGGGGCCGGGTACTTACTCGTTCACCCTGGTGCCTTGCAAGATGGGCCGCATGACTTCCAAGGGCTTCCAGCTGTATGCCAACGGCAAGCATGTGTGCGATGCCAATGAGCCTGCGGATAAGGATACCAAGGCCGTGACATTTGAGGTTCCCCGTTCGCTCAAGGGCAAGGTTGAAGTGCGCTTCAAGGTGCAGTGCTTCGACGGCTGGTTCGGCTGCGCCGGCGAGATGATTATGAAGAAACTCTGATTGCCTTGATACATTTCGAGGGCGGTTACCTGGTCAGTGCCGGGCATCCGCCCTCTTTGTTTTATATACCTGAGCGCAGCGAAGGTATTTCAGCCTTTGCGTAAGCAAAGGATTTCATGCACCGCTTGCGGTGCTTTCATGCTGCCGTCAGGCGGTATTTCATACACTGCGTCAGCAGTGTAATTCATTGAGCCCCGCGCTAGCGGGGCGACTGTTCTATGGAGGGGGTATACGGAGACGGTACGGCTTCGAGGGTGAGTGTGTGCATTTATCGTAAGCTTGTAGAGAAATCAGTGCCTTCTATTTCTCGACGCGCCAGGCAGGCAGTCGGCCCGCTGGCGCTGGCCTCAATGAAATACACGCCGTTGGCGTGTATGAAATACCGCAGAAACTGCGGTATGAATTGCGGCTTTGCCGCATGAAATACTCGCCTGGAGGCTAGTATGAAATACCTTCGCTTCGCTCAGGTATGATTTATCGGCATGTAATGCCGATAAATAGCAAGCGGGACGCGCTGGGGTTCAGCGCGTCCCGGAAAATTGCCAGAGTTTGTCAAATGCTTGTTATGCCTTCAGCTCGTTGCCCAGCTCAATGATGGAGTATTCGCCCGGGCGGAGGCGGTAGACAATCTGCAGCACATTGCGACGGGCATTGCGGTACAGCACAAAGGGCTTGCCGGAGATTTCCAGCTCCAGAATGGCATCTTCCTTGTACATGGTGCGCAGGTCGTAGCCCTCGCGGGAGATGCGCACCGGCTTCGGGTCTTCCGGGGCGTCCACATCCTCGTAGTCGAGCACGTCCTCCTCGTACACCTTCTCATCCAGCTTGCGTATGCTCTTGGAACGGTGCGGGCGGTAGTGCTTCATGAGGCGGGTCTTGTGCTTGCGCATGCGACGCATGATCTTGGTGATGGTCTCGTCGATGGCGGCATACAGATCTTCGCAAGAGGTAGATGCCTGGATGGTGATATGATCAGCGCAGAAGAGTACGATTTCGGCCATCTGGCGGTCTTTCTGCACATCCACGACGACGCGTGCTTCCACAATCTTCGGGTAGTCAATATGGATGGCTTCAATCTTCTTGGTGGCGAAATCGCGGATGGCTTCAGTCACTTCAATATGACGGCCCGTAACAGTAATATTAGTATCACTCGGCATGGTTATTACCTCTTTCTATTGGTTTGGTTTGGTTTTCTGTGCAGGCGGGCAACACGAAGCTGCCTTTCTGCAATACTCATCATAACCTGCTTTGTGATTTTTGCAAGATAATTCTGCTTTGCGTGGTGAAAATTCTGCATAACGGTGCGGAATATCGAGCCCGCCCTGCGTGGCTCCGAATTCCGCCCGCTGGCTCGTTTAGCATTGACAAATATGGCTTTTCGGGTAGAATGGGCGGCGTTATGTTACAGGCAGGTATTGTAGGTCTCCCGAATGTAGGCAAATCCACCCTTTTCAACGCAGTTACTCGTTCCCGCAAGGCAGAGGCTGCCAACTATCCGTTCTGCACCATTGACCCGAATGTGGGGGTGGTGGAAGTGCCGGATAAGCGTCTGGCCGTGCTGGCTGAGATGAGCAAGACGGAACGCATCATCCCGGCTGCTATCGAGTTTGTGGACATTGCCGGTCTGGTGAAGGGGGCTGCTGAGGGCGCTGGCCTGGGCAACAAGTTCCTTTCCAATATCCGTGAGACGGATGCCATTGTGCAGGTGGTGCGTTGTTTTGAAAACGATGATATCATCCATGAGCTTGGCTCGGTGGATCCGGTGCGCGATATCGAAATCATCAATGCGGAGTTGATTCTGGCAGACCTGGCCGCCATGGAAAAGCGCAAGGAAAGCCGCATCAAGAAAGCCCGCGGTGGTGATAAGGAAGCCAAGGCTGAGGTGGAGCTGATTGAAAAGCTGCTGCCGCACCTGGATGCCGGTAACCCTGCCATTACCCTGGAGCTGAGTGAGGAGGAACGCAAGCTGCTGCGCACCTTCTTCCTGCTTTCCGATAAGAAGAGCATTTTTGCCTGTAATGTGAGCGAGGAGGAGCTGGCTGAAGCGGTGAAGAATCCCGATGCACACCCGTATGTCTCTGCCGTGCGCAAGTATGTGGCCGAGCACCACAATGCCGAGGCGATTGTGATTTCCGCCCGCATTGAGGAGGAGCTTTCCGAGCTTGACCCGGAAGAAGCCCGCGAATACCTGAATGATATCGGCGTGGAGGATTCCGGCGTGAGCGACCTTATCCGCGCGGTGTACCACCTGCTGGGGCTGCGCACCTACCTGACCACCGGGGTGAAGGAAACCCGCGCCTGGACGATTCATGCCGGCGATAAAGCACCCCGCGCGGCTGGCGTGATTCATACGGACTTTGAACGTGGTTTCATTGCCGCCCAGGTGGTGGCTTATGATGACCTGGTGGCCTGCGGCTCCATGGCCAAGGCCAAGGAACAGGCCAAGCTCCGTATCGAAGGTAAGGATTATGTGATGCAGGATGGCGATGTGGTGGAGTTCCGCTTCAATGTCTCCAAGTAAGTGATTTGATTGAACAGCCTTTCGTTGCTGTCAGGTTAATCAGTTATAAACAGAATCCCCGCTCCAGTTGCTGGAGCGGGGATTCTGTTTTGAAAATGACAGGTTTGCGCTTAACGCTTGCTTATGTACAGCACATCGTCTTCGCGCATAATTTCCTCTTCGACTTCCTGCGTGACATTGTCAGCGATGGCTTTGTATGATACCTTGCCGGTCCACAGTAGAGTTTCCTGCTGAGCATCGAATTCGAAGGACATGCCATTGGGGAAATACAACTGGGTGATGGCATTGTTGGTGGAGATAATACCGGTCAGAATGTTGTAGAATGCTGCGTTGTTTTTGGCCTGCAGAGAAGCAGGGGAGGTAGTGCCTTTGAGGTAGGTGAGCGTATCGCCGTCCTTACCGCCGCCGTAGCGGGCTTCTGAGATGTTGACAGTCATGTAGGAATCAGCCGAGCCAGCCGTGTCTGATATGATTGCGCTGTATACCTCGCCCATCTCGCGCTCAACAAACAGAACATAATAGGAACTGGCAGGCCCGTTAACGGCGATATAGGTTCCGGTAAGGTTGTTGCCGCCGCCACCACCGCCGCAGGAGGTGAGGGTGAGACCAGTAATCATGCCAGCGAGGGCCATAACTGCGAGAAAGAGCTTTTTCATATTGGTATGTATCTAGGAAGAATGTGAGAATGCCAACAGCATTACTAGTGCTTAGTCTATCACTAGTCCTAGAGAAAGCAAGCAAAAAGTTGTTCATTATTTTATTTTGTTGTTATCTATTGTTTATAAGGAGGTTGAGCGAAATAAAGAAAGACTGGGCAAGGGATTTTCCTGTTGATTTATCACCTGCATAAACAAGCAGGTGAACTGCAGGTGCAAACAAAAGGAGCTCTTTCTCGCAGTTATGGCCCTCGCTGGCATGATTACTGGTCTCACCCCACCTCCTGCGGCGGTGGTGGCGGCGGCAACAACCTTGCCGGGACTTTCATCTCTGCTACCGGTCAGTCCTGCTCTTATTACGTTCTTTTCGTACAACAAGAGGCGAATAATGTATACAGTGCCATCATATCAGACACAGCAGGAACAGCTTCTTCAGCACTGACCATTAATGTGGATAAGTTGGAATACACGGGTGAAAAGGACGATATTAGTACAAACAGAATCCCCGCTCCAGCAACTGGAGTGGGGATTCTGTTTATGGTGATTAACCAGACAGCGGCAAAAGGCTGTTCAACCAGATCACTTACTTGGAGACATTGAAGCGGAACTCCACGACATCGCCATCCTGCATCACATAATCCTTGCCCTCGACTTGGCCCGTTTCTCGGGCTGATAAATCTTCAGAGTCTGTGGCGGAAATCCTCGGAAGGTAGCAGGCTGGAAATAAAGGCCACCAGAAGTTCGATGCTGCTCTGCACGTCCCGCATATCGGCGGTTTCCACCGGGCTATGCATATAGCGAAGCGGTAGGGAGAA
>JAFZGH010000270.1 GCA_017555465.1 Akkermansia sp.
AAGCATGCGGGCGGCATGCTGGACGGTAACGCCGCGGGGTGCGGGCAAGGGCTGGCATGATTGGGTTTCCACGTTGTTTATTTTAACAGGCTTTTGAGCAAACGGAACAGAAAAAACGCATGGTGGCAAAATAAACTTTTTGAGACAAATGGAACGGAGCGCACATAGCGCACGGGAGATGCCGCAGGCATTTTGAGAATGGGGGCGGGTGTGGTAAGGTGAAGGGGCAACCACACGGGGGCGCCCTGCCGGGTTTCCACAAAAGCAGGCAGGGGGCAGCCGGTGGTGGGACATGGTAAAGCCCCGCCACGGGTGGGCGGGGCGGCATGTCCCCGAAAAGCGCGGGGTGGAGCAGTGGCAGCTCGGCGGGTTCATGACCCGCAGGCCGGCGGTTCGATTCCGTCCCCCGCAATCTGAAGTACGAATTACGAAGTAAGGATTTTTTCATCGACATGATACACTGCGGAATAGATATCGGGCATGCAGCGGGCACGGGTGCGCGCTGCGGGCGCTATGATGAACACGAGCTGAACGTGCAGCTGGCTGGTGTGATAGCCGGGAAGCTGCGCGCCCGCGGGCTGCGGGTGACGGTGTATGATTTCCCCGCGGTGGATAACCGCACGGACCTGAACCGCACCGTGGGTGCGGTGAATGCGGATGGGGTGGATTTTCTCATCAGCCTACACAGTGACTGCTGCCAGCGTGTGGTGGGTTACGAGCTGGCCTATGATGAATTTGGCGAGCAGTATGAACGCCCGGTGCTGGAAGCTGACCCGCGCGCACGCGGCGCGCATGTTATTTATACGAGCGCTGCGGGGTGCAAGCTGGCGCGGTGCATAGCGCGGTATCTGGTGGCGCTGCTGCCGGGGCGTGCAGACAGCACGGTGCAGCGGAAGGGGCTGGCCATCCTGAGCCGCACGAAGTGTGTGGCGGTGCTGGGTGAAAATGGCTTTGTAACCTCGCCGGAAGATATGGAAATTGTGACGGAACGCATGGAAGAAATGGCCGATGCGTATGTGAACGGGATTCTGGACTATCTGCTGCCATGAAAACTGCAAGGCATCTATTTCTGATTGTGGTATTACTGGCCGGATGCTGCATGGCGGCAGATAGTTCTTCCGTTTCTGCTACCGCTGCGGGTGCTGCGGGCAGTGGCGCCGGGGTGCAGGAGCATTACATGCAGCAGGATATGCATGCAGACAGCGGGCTGACGTGGTATCAGGTGCTGATGGTGGCGAGTCTGCTGGGTGGCGGCACGGCGCTGGGGTGGCAGGGCTGCAAGAAGATGCAGGCCATCCGCGTGGAGCCGCAGCCGCTGGAAGTGAAGCAGAGCGCGGAATATGTGAACAAGCGCGAATTTGAGGCCTACAAGCAGGAAGTGCGCGATAATTTCAAAGGGGTGCACGCCCGCATCAACAATGCCACCATCACGCTTTCCGAGATGCGGGGCAAGCTGGATAAGATAGACAACACACAGCAGGAGATACTGAGCCTGCTCCTCCACCGACATGAAAACAAGGGCTGAAAGGCAGCGCATTCTGATGCGCGCGATACTGGAAACGCTGGGGAACCTGAGCGGCTACCAGCAGCCGCATGCTGCGCTGGTGGCTGCGGTGCGCCTGGTGGTGTACCCTGAACCGCAGGAAGCCGAGCTGCGCGAAGTGCTGGCACGGCTGGAAAATGATGCTTGCATACACCGCGATGACGGCAGCCTGGATGGGGTGCGCTGGAGCATCACGGGTGTGGGGCGCGCAAGGCTGGCTGATTGACGATTTACGATTGACTATTGACGATTGGTCATGACACCTACACACCAGAAGAAGCTGCGGGCAGACAGCAGGCTTGCCGGGCTGACGGCTGAGCAGCTGGAAGAGCTGAACCGCATGCTGATGGCGGGCAGCTGCACGCTGGAAGATGCCTGCGGCTGGCTGGAAGCGCGCGGGGTGGTGATGACGCCGCAGGCGCTGAGCAAGTATTACCGCAAGCGGGTGCTGCCTGAGCGCTGGCGCTACACGCAGGAAGCGGCAGCTGCGCTGAATGCGGTGAATGCGGATGATGTGGCACCGGCTGCACACCGTGCGATAGCGGCGCGTGTGTTTGAGCTGGCCACGGGGCCGTGCGCGGTGGATGTGAAGGAATTGGCCGAGCTGTACAAGCTGATGATAGCCGGGGAAACCGTGCAGCAGAATGAACGAAAGCTGACCCTGACCGAACGCAAGGCTGCGCAGGCTGATGCGGTGCGCGAACAGCTGGAAAGCAAGCGCGCCAGCGGCGGCTTGTCACCTGAAGCGCTGGCGCTGGCCGAGGAAGCGCTCGGCCTGCTGTAAGCATGAATCATGAAGTTTTTTTCAGGACGCAATGCAGACGAAAAAGGAACAGCCGAAAGCGAGAAAGCGAAGCACCAAAGCGAACGCGGAAGCGCCCGCTGCGGTGCCGGCTGCTGCATGCGCGCCGCAGATTATCGTGCCGAAAAAGGAGGATGATTCATTCTTTCTGCCGTATCAGGCGGCGTGGATTAAGGATGGCAGCCGGCTGAAGCTGATAGAGAAAAGCCGCCAGATTGGCATGAGCTGGGCAACGGCCTATGCGCTGGTGCGGCGCAAGAGTGTGAGCGATGCGCGCGGTGATGCGTGGATAAGCAGCCGCGATGATTTGCAGGCGCGGCTGTTCAAGGAAGATTGCAACCACTTTGCCAACATCCTGCACATAGCGGCCACGGATATGGGGCTGCAAGTGGTGGATGATGAAAAGCGGGTGAGCGCGTATGTGCTGGCGATGGCCAACGGGTGCCGCATCCACAGCATGAGCAGCAACCCTGACGCGCAGGCGGGCAAACGCGGCGATCGCGTGCTGGATGAGTTTGCGCTGCACCCTGACCCGCGCAAGCTGTGGGCGATTGCGTACCCGGGCATCACCTGGGGCGGCCAGCTGGAAATCATATCAACACACCGCGGCAGCCAGAATCTTTTTAATCAGCTGATTCAGGACATCCGCCACAATGGGAACCCGATGGGCATCAGCCTGCACCGGGTGACGCTGGAAGATGCGCTGAACCAGGGATTTCTGCGGAAGCTGAAGGCGAAGCTGCCGCAGGATGACCCGCGGCAGGAGATGGACGAGGCGGCATATTTCGATTTCATCCGCAGCGGCTGCATCGATGAAGAAAGTTTCCGGCAGGAGTACATGTGCGAACCGAGCGATGATGCCAGTGCGTTCATCAGCTATGACCTGATTGATGCGTGCAGCATGCCGCGTGATGAGCAGTGGGAGCTGGCGCTTGACCCGCGCAAAGAATACTTTGCGGGCATGGATATTGGCCGAAAGCATGACCTGACCGTGTTCTACCTGGTGGAAGCGGACGGGAAGCGTCGCATCACCCGCCGCATCATTGAAATGAAGGATGCGCCCTTCCATGAGCAGGCGGCGCTGCTGGGGCACTATGCCTGTCTGCCGTATGTGCGCCGGGTGTGCATAGATGCCACGGGCATCGGCATGCAGCTGGCAGAGGAAGCGCGGCTGCGCCACGGGCTGAAGGTGGAGTGCGTGACATTCAGCAACGGGGTGAAGGAAGATTTGGCGGTGACGCTGCGGCGCTGCATGGAAGATGGCGCGCTGCGGATACCTGCGCTGCCTGAGCTGGTGGCTGACCTGCGCAAGATACGCAAGAGCACCACGAGTGCGGGGAATGTGCGCTATGAAGGCGAGCGCGGGACTGACGGCCACGCTGACCGATTCTGGGCGCTGGCGCTGGCGCTGCATGCGGCCAAGCCGGGTGCAGACTGCGGGCACATCGGCGTGCTGGGCGCGGTGCGTGCGCAGGGTGCGCGCGGGGGTGCCGCGGGAGAAAAGACTTTTAGAACAGGCGCCGGCTGGCCCGGTGCTGTGAACCGATTTCTGAAAAAATGATAAAGAAAGGAATACAGTGGCTGACTGACAGGATAACGCAGCGTTTCGGGCATGCGGCGCGGCATCTATTTGCCCGCACGGGCGAGCAGGTGAATGTGACCGGGCTGATGCTTGATATACTGACGCAGCGTGAGCGGCAGAACGAGCTGCCCTGGCTGACGCCGCAGCGGGCGGTGGAACTGTATGAAGCCTGGCGGCGCGGCGAGCTGGCGGATGTGCAGCGCGTGTGGGAGCAGCTGGAAGAAACGGATGACACACTGGGGACGGTGCTGGACAAGCGCCAGCGTGCGCTGGCTGATATGCCCTGGGCGATACTGACGGATGCGGAAGCGATAGGCGATGATGCGGAACGTGCGCGGAAGGCTGAGCTTCAGCAGGCGTATCTGCAAACGGTGTTCAATGCCGTGGAGAATCTGGAGGAGGCCTTTGTGCATCTGGGCATGGCTGACTTCCGCGGCGTGGCGGCGCTGGAAATCACGGGCAATATGCAGCGGATGCGGTGGGAAGTCATCGAGCCGTGGTGCCTGGCGCGCCCTGTGCGGCGCGGGCCGTGGCTGTACAATGCCAAGGCAGATGCGACCTACAGCACGCTGGAAGCGCTGGATGCGGAGCTCGTCATTGTGCGCGAAGCGCGCCCGATAGATTTGGCCTGCATGTTCCTGATAGTTGACAAGATGCACGCCATCCACGG